>NZ_JAIGQA010000028.1:0-57457 GCF_019733245.1 Streptomyces sp. WAC04114 | reverse complement strand
TCTCCGAGGTCATCCCGGTCTTCTCCCGTAAGCCGATGTTCGGTTACACGGGTCTGATCGGCGCGACCATCGCGATCGCGGGTCTGTCCGTGACGGTGTGGGCGCACCACATGTACGTCACCGGCGGCGTGCTGCTGCCGTTCTTCTCCTTCATGACGTTCCTCATCGCCGTACCGACCGGTGTGAAGTTCTTCAACTGGATCGGCACCATGTGGCGCGGAAGCCTGTCCTTCGAGACCCCGATGTTGTGGGCCACGGGCTTTCTGATCACGTTCGTGTTCGGCGGTCTGACGGGTGTGCTGCTGGCCTCGCCGCCGATCGACTTCCATGTCTCCGACTCGTACTTCGTGGTGGCGCACTTCCACTACGTGATCTTCGGGACGGTCGTGTTCGCGATGTTCTCCGGCTTCCACTTCTGGTGGCCGAAGTGGACCGGCAAGATGCTGGACGAGCGCCTCGGCAAGATCACCTTCTGGACGCTGTTCATCGGCTTCCACGGCACGTTCCTGGTCCAGCACTGGCTGGGCGCCGAGGGCATGCAGCGGCGGATCCCCGACTATCTGGCGGTGGAGGGCCTTACCACGCTCAACACGGTGTCGAGCGTCTTCTCGTTCCTGCTCGGCATGTCGATGCTGCCGTTCTTCTACAACGTGTGGAAGACGGCCAAGTACGCCAAGCCGGTCGGCGTCGACGACCCGTGGGGCTACGGCCGTTCCCTGGAGTGGGCGACCTCCTGCCCGCCGCCGCGGCACAACTTCGTCGCCCTGCCGAGGATCCGCAGCGAGTCCGCGGCGTTCGACCTGCACCACGACACCATCGCGGCGGCGGAGCGGGAGTTGACGCTCCGATGACCGCCATGGAAGGGCTCCCCGTGGACCTGCGGGCGTTCCACAACGAGGTCGAGGGCCATCTGCTGGCCGCCGCCGCACGGGAGGAGTCCCGCACGGCCGCCGCCCGCTTCGCCGCCGGGCTCGACTGGTTGCCGGAGGATCGACGGGCTGAGGTGGAGCGGCAGTTCGCGGCGGAGCATCTGGCCCTCGCCCGGGCGTCGTGGCAGCGCACGGCCCGGCGCGGGGAGGAACTGCGCGGCGAGTACGAGACGGTGTACCGCGCACTCCGCGCACGGCTGCTGGCCGCACTGCTGCTGGGGGTCGCGCTGCTGGCGGCGGTGGATCTGGTGGTGCTGGCGTCGGTCTGAGCGGTTCCGGTGCCCCTCAGCGTGCGGTTCGGCGCGCCGTGTTCTCTCGCCACTCCCGGCCGATCGACCGGATGAGGGCCGGGTACACCCCCAGGTACCGGAACGGTTTGATACCGAGCATGTACAGGGAGCCCAGGCGGCCGTTGGGCTTCACCAGGACGGCCATCTGGCCTCGGTAGCCGCCGTTCCCGTCGGGGACCCAGCCGATGTGCATCACCCCGTGCATGGTCTTGTTGGCGTACTCGGCGGCCCACTCGTCGTGTGTCTGGAAGACGGATGTGAAAGGCGCCGAGCTGAGGTCGGGCCCCTGCGGCCCTGCGCGCAGGTCGTCCGGCAGCCGGTCGCGCAGTGTCGCCACCCGGCCGCCGACGCCCGAGTCCGGCTTGTCCCAGCCGAGCAGCGCGCCGAGCTTCCAGCGCACCGCGAAGAGGAAGCGACCCACGAGGTTGCCGCCGTCCGGGCCACCCTTGCCGCCCGCCATCTGCTGGACCAGGTGGTGCAGGTCGTCCGGGCCGCCCGGCGTCGGCAGCGCCCACAGATCCTCGAGCCGGAAGTCGCCGGCGATCTCGTGGATCCGCCAGGGGCGGGACGTGTGGTCGGTCGAGGGAAGGCGCAGATCGCTCATGGCAGATCCTTGTCTATACGGTGGCGTATAGATCGAGCATAGACCCATCTATACGGCTCCGTATACTTGGCCGGGACATGTGAGGGGAGACACCACGTGGGCGCGATCCGTACGCCGCGGGACAAGTGGATCCAGGAGGGGCTGCGAGCGCTCGCCACCGGCGGCCCCGAGGCAGTCCGGGTCGAGGTCCTCGCCCAGGCGCTCGGCGTCAGCAAGGGCGGCTTCTACGGCTACTTCCGCAACCGCGCCGGTCTGCTGGAAGAGATGCTCGACACCTGGGAACGCGCGGTCACCGAGGATGTCATCGAGCGGATCGAGCGCGACGGGGGCGATGCCCGTGAGCGGCTCGGGCGCCTCTTCGACTTCGTGGGATCGGGCGAGTCGCACGTGACCAGCGCCGGGGTCGAGCTCGCCATCCGCGACTGGGCCCGGCGCGACGAGGGCGTCGCGCGCTGCCTCCGCCGGGCCGACAACCGGCGCATGGACTATCTGCGCGAGCTCTACGGGGCCTTCTGTCCCGACGAGGGTGATGTCGAGGCCCGCTGCCTGATCACCTTCTCGCTGCGCATCGGCGACCACCTCATCGCAGCCGACAACGGCCCGCGCAGCCGCACGGAAGTCCTCGCCGCGGTCAGGAAGCGCTTGTTGAGTCCATAGCCGGTCAGGCCCAGATCGAGGGGGCTCCTGGGCACCTGACTCAGGCGCCGCCGTCCGGCCCCTGGTCCGCGGTGCCGGTCGCTCACCCTCCCTGCTTCCACCCCCGCGGCCACAAGATCCCCAGCAACTGCCGGACCAGTTCGTCGACGACCTCGTCGAGGGTCGCGTCGACCCAGCCGGCGCTCCAGTCGTGCAGCAGGCCGTTGACGCTGCCGATGAAACCCGTCGCGGCGAGGCGGTAGTCGCGGGGGGCGGCCTCTCCGCGCGCGGCGGCCGCGTCGGCCTCGGCGCAGATGAGGTCGACCCAGCCGGCCCGCCGGGCCAGCCGCTGCTCCTCCAGGCGAGGGCTGACGCCGATGATCTCGACGAAGGTGATGCGGATCCGGCGCGGATCGGCGGCGACGTTCCCGGCGTAGGCGCGGAAGATGGCGGTGGCGCGTTCGACGAGCGGCAGCTCCGCCGCGCCAGCGGCCGCCTCCAGGACCGCCGCCTCGGCCCAGCCGTTGACCTGGAGGTGCAGAGCGGCGAGCACGTCCTCGAGGGTGCGGAACTCCTCGTAGAACTGCCGCGTGGACAGCCCGGCCGCCTCGCTGAGGGCCGCGACCGTGGTGGAGCGGAAGCCGGGGGTGTCGCCGAACAGTTGGAGCGCCGCGTCGAGGAACCGCCGGCGCCGCTCGGCCTGCCGCTCCTGAGCGGTTTTGCCGCCGTAGCGGCCGGTCGGCGCTCTGAGTCTGCCCGGCACCGGCTCTCCCTTCGTTTCGTTCGAACACTGATTTTGTCGTGCACGCGGTCTTGTGGAGAAGGCCGCCCCTTCCTTACTTTTCAGTAAGTTCACTCTGAAAGCACGTGTGTTCAGATCTCACACGCCCAGCTTTGGCATGTCCCACTCACGATGCTCGCCCCCCAGCAGAGACCCCACAGCAGCGTTCCCACAGCAGAGAGGGGAGCAGTCATGCCCGTCTTGCGACGCCGGCACCTGTGCTCCGTAGCCGCCGCCCTCGCCCTGACCGTCACCGCCCCCGCGACCGCCGCGACCGCCTCCACAACGACCGCCCCGGGCTCCTCCGCCGCACTGCGCGAGGTGCTGTTCGTGGGCAACAACTGGGACGGCACCGCCGACGTGATCCGGTCATCCGGTGACTTCGCGAAGATCGGCCGCATCAACGTCATCCCCGACAAGGACGAGCGGATGGCGGCGATCAACGCCGATCCGATCAAGTGGATCTACTTCATGGCGATCCGCAACAGCGTCGGCGAGGGCCACGACCAGTTCGTCGACGACATGTACGCGACGCCGGACGGGACCTCGGTGGTCGTCTCCCGGCCGAGCTTCGCCGACGTCGTCTCGATCGACCTCGCCTCGGGGCGGCTCAACTGGCGCTTCCCCGTGTCCGGTTACCGCTCGGACCACATGGCCGTCTCCCCCGACGGCAAACGCGTCGCCGTGTCGGCTTCGACCTCCAACACCGTCCATGTGCTGGACATCGTCTCCGGCAGGGAACTGGGCAAGTTCGGCACCGGCGACAAGCCGCACGAGAACATCTTCACCCAGGACGGCAAGTACATCTACAACATGGCGATCGGCGACGTGAACACGCAGACCGACGCCCCGTGGCTGGACTGGACGAAGGGCGACCGGCGCATCACGGTCGTCGACGCCACGACGTACAAGCAGGTCAAGGTCATCGACATGCGTCCGCAGCTGGACGCGCTCGGTCTCAAGGACTACTCCGACGCCGTCCGCCCGGCCGTCTTCTCCCCGGACGAGTCGAAGCTGTACTTCCAGGTCTCCTTCTTCAACGGCTTCTTCGAGTACGACATCGCCACCGGCAAGATCACCCGCACCAAGACCCTGCCGAAGAACCCGGCGACCAGCGACGACCGCACGACCTTCGTCAACGACTCGCGCCACCACGGCATCTCGATGAGCCCGGACGGCCGCAAGCTGTGCGTCGCGGGCACGATGGACGACTACGCCACCGTCGTCGACCGCGCCACCCTCCAGGAGGGCCCGCTCGTCACCGCCTCCAAGCCCTACTGGGCCACGGTCAGCGGTGACGGCAAGTCCTGCGTGGTCTCCGAGAGCGGCACCGACCAGGTCACGGCCATCGACTTCGCCACCGGCAAGAAGGTCGTGTCCGTGCCGGTCGGCGACCACCCGCAGCGCGTCCGGCTCGGCAGGGTGCAGGCCGATTGGACTAGCCCTTCCGCTGGTTGACCTCCCTCGCCGCCCACGCCGCCAGTTCGGAGCGGGCCGCGGCGAGCAGATCCGCCGAGGGAGCCGTCGCCCCGTTGGTCACCAGCGCGTAGTGCAGGACGCCCGAGTCCGGCGCGGTGAGCAGCAGGCGGCGGCTTCCCGTGCCGCCGGGCTCCGGCGCCACGCCGACCGGTGTCGTCGAGGTGTGGGCCGGCGGGGCGTGGACCGTGCCCAGGTCGGAGACGACGGTGGTGGACGCGGTCGGGAAGCTCGCCGGCAGGTGCAGTTCGGTGGGTGCGGCGCCGCCGCCTGAGCGCCACAGCAGCAGCCCGTACTGCCCGGACCCCACGAGTCGTTGCACGTGCGGCAGGGAGCCGGGCACCGGATTCCAGGTCAGGGTCGTCGACCCGTCCCGGGAGCGGTCCTCGTAGGTGAAGCCGACGGTCCGGCCGGCCGTGGCGCTGGGGTAGAGGCGGTCCAGGAGCCGGGCGTCCTGGCGCAGCACCGGTTTGCCGGAGTCGTCGAGGCGTACGGCGGAGAGGTCCTCGTCGTTCCAGGCGTCGCCGCTGGTGAGCACCTTGTCGGGGTTGCCGTTCATCAGCTCGCGGTGGCGGCCGTTGTAGATGTCCCACTGCCACTGGGAGCCGGAGAGCACGGGCCCCGAGGCGGCCGGGTCGGACCACCAGTCGGCACCCTTGAGGCGGGAGTCGAGGGCCTGGTACATCGCCTTGAGGACGGTCGGCGCCTTGTCGGCGACGTGGCCGGCCAGGGGGTGTCCGAACTCGCTGACCACGGCGGCCGTCTGCGCGGCGGCGGCGCGGTCGCGGACGGTGCGGAAGTCGCCCGCGTACTGGCCGTCGGCGGCCTTGCCCCACATGAAGACGCCGGAGATGGCCTTCTGGTCGTAGAAGTGGGTGTTGAAGACGTAGCGCGGTCCGAGTGTGCCGGCGTCGAGAAGGCCGCCCTCCTGCTTCTGGAAGTCGAGGTTGGCGTTCCAGAAGAGGTTCGGTTCGACGAAGGCGGGCTTGTCGCGCCAGCCGGCCGTGTCCATGCGGGCCCGGAACTTCTCGTAGAACGGCCAGAGCACGTCCTTCTCCCAGGCGCGGCTGGTCTGCCCGGAGTCGTACACGCCCGCGTGCGGCTCGTTGTACGGGTCGAAGCCGACGACGCCCTTGAACTGATGGGCGCTGAGGTGCTGTTGCACGTACGCCATGGTCTTCTGGGCGGTGGTGAGGAAGGCGTCCTGCACGCCGTGCGCGTTGTGCCAGAAGTCGTGCGTGGCGCGCTTCACGGCCTCGTTCTGGGTGATGTTCTGCCCCCAGAAGAGGCAGATGCCGCAGGACTCGTCCGGGTAGTTCCCGGCGTCCACCGCCCACTTGGGCGCGCCGTCGCCGGTGTACCAGCTGTCACGGTCGAAGAGGTGCCGGGAGTAGAGGTCCTGGTGGAAGTCGGGGTAGACGCGGATGCCGGCGTCGAGGAACGCTTTCATCTGGTCGGTCGCGGCGGCCAGGTAGGCCGTGTCGACCTGGCCGCGCTCCGGCTCGGCGTACGCCCATGAGAGCAGGAAGCGGACGGTGTTGCCACCGCCGAGGGCGCGCAGCGCGGTCGCCGAGGTGCGGGCGTCGGCGACCGACGCGAAGGGCAGTCCCTTGTTCTCCGCGAGTTTGGTCTCGCCGGAGACGTTGTAGCCGCGCAGCACGATCTCGCGGCCGTGGGCGTCGGTGAAGCGGCCGTTCCGCACGGTGACGGCCGGGTCGTCGAACCAGAGGGGGCCGGGAGGGGCGGCGGTGGCCGGCGGGACGCCCGCCACCGACACGGAGCCGAACAGGACGACCAGGACGACCAGCAGACGCGCTCGGATGGTTGGCATGTCCACTACAGTCCGGCGATATCAGGACACCGTCAACACCCCTGACTCTGGAGTAAGTTCCCGCTCGCCCGGGCCGCACACCTCAGCCGCCCGCCCTTCGTGTCACGTTCAACAGGTACTCCTTCCTGTTCAGCGGGTTGTGGTCGGTGCGCGGGCGCTCGGGAATCGTGCCGTGGGTGACCGGCGCGTAGTGGGCGAAGGAGCTCTCCAGCTCGCCCTCGCCGCGGGTGAGTCCCGGCAGCCGTTGTTCCAGGGCGTGCACCCGGGCGGCCGGCACGGTGCCTTCGAGGACGCAGACGTCCTCCCGGTCGCGCGTCCTCTCGGGTACGGCCCCGAGCCCGGCGAGGACCGGCAGCAGGGCGCCGAGGGTGTCGGCGGGCGCTTCGACGCGGAAGTGGTGCATCGGCTCGTGGACCCGCGTCCCGGCCCGCCGCAGCGCCTCGATCAGCACCAGCGGGGTCACGCCGCGGAAGTCGGCCCCCGTGCTCGACATGCTCTTGTCGAAGCCCTGGTGGGCGTGGCTCTGCCGGGGCGAGTAGCCGCTGTGGGTCATGGTGACCACGCAGTCGGTGACCTGCCAGCCGTGCAGACCCTGGTCGAGGGTCTCGCGCACGGTGTCCTCGACGGCCTTGAAGAAGGCGTACGGCATCGACCCGAGCTCCACCTCCAGCCGGAAGCCGACGCCCGAGCCGGCCGGCGCGGGGTCGACGCGCAGGCCGACCGTCGCGAGGAACGGGTTCGGGTCCTTCTTGTTGAACTCCACGGCCTGCCCGGTGCCGACGGGCCGTTCGACGCAGAGCGGGGTCGTCTCGCGGAAGGTGACGTCGAGGCAGTACTCCTCGGCGAGGGTGGCCTGGATGACTTCCTTCTGCACCTCGCCGTAGAGCGAGACCGAGGTCTCCTGGCGGCGTTCGTCGCGGCGCAGGCCGATCAGCGGGTCCTGCTCGGCGAGCTGGGTGAGCGCGAGGTGCAGCGCTCCCCGGTTCACCCCCGGGCCGGGGACGACGACCGTCTCCAGGGTCGGTGGAGCGAAGAAGTGCTCGTAGGCCTTGCGGGGTTCGCCGATCGCGTCGCCGATCCGGATGTCGCCGAGCCCGGTGAGGCGGGCGATCCGGCCGGCGACGACGGAGTCCTCGCGGGTGTCCGCGCCGTGGCCGAAGACGCTGATGCCGGTGATCCGGCCTTCGGCGCCGTCCGTTCCGAAGGGAACCCGGTCGCGGGTGCGCAGGGTCCCGGAGAACATCCGGACGTAGGCGACCTTCTCCCCCGCCGGGCCCCGGTCGACCTTGAACACGGTGGCGGACACCGGCCCGTCGGCGTCGCCGTCGGCAGTGGGAAGCAGCGTTTCGATGCCGGACAGGAGCGCCCGCACGCCCGCGCCCGTGGCGGCGGAGCCGAAGTAGACCGGGTGGACGAGCGCCTCCCGGGTCTGCGCGACGAGGGAGCCGTGCAGCGACGCGTCCGTGACGGTGTTCTCGACGTACGCGGCCAGCAGGGCGTCGTCGTGCCCGGTCAGGACGTCGAGGGCGGCGGCCGGTCCGAGCCCGGGGGTGAAGCGGGCCGCGCGGGTGCCGAGGCCGGTGGCGGTCCCCATCGGCACGATCGCCGGGGTCAGCCGGGCCGAGATCTCCCGCAGCACCGCCTCGTGGCGCGCCCCGCTCCGGTCGATCTTGTTGACGAAGAGCAGGGTCGGGATGCGCAGCCGCCGCAGCGTCCGCATCAGCACCCGCGTCTGCGCCTGCACGCCTTCCACGGCGGAGATCACCAGGACGACGCCGTCGAGCACGCCGAGGACGCGCTCCACCTCGGCGATGAAGTCGGGGTGGCCGGGGGTGTCGATGAGGTTGACGGTCACGCCGTCGAGCGGGAAGGAGACGACGGCGGACTTGATGGTGATGCCGCGCCGGCGCTCCAGGGCGAGGGTGTCGGTGCGGGTGTTCCCGTCGTCGACGCTGCCGATCTCGTCGATCACCCCGGCCGAATGGAGCAGCCGCTCGGTCAGGCTGGTCTTACCGGCGTCGACATGGGCGAGAATTCCGAGGTTGAGCATGTGCACGAAGCGTCATGTCCTTTGAAGAGAGGTCCTTTCCTGACTGGGGGGACATGTACGCACGGCGCATCTGGCGCTCCTTCGGACTCGGTGACGTCGCTGTCCTGAGCAGTGCAGCAGACCGGCACGGAGGGTCACAACGGAATTAACCGCCGCCGGGGTACCCGGCGGGGTGCGCGCAAGGAAGGGAGCGGCTCGTGCGTGACGTTCTCCCGGTACTCGGCCGCTGGTACGCGGCCGGGGTGCCGTTCGGGCTCGCGACGGTCGTCCAGGTCAGCCGCAGCGCGCCGCGCGACCCGGGCGCGGCGATGGCGGTGGGCCCGGACGAGGAGGTCGTGGGCAGCGTCTCCGGCGGCTGTGTCGAGGGCGCCGTGCTCGAGCTGGCGCAGGAGGTCGCCGCGGGCGGCGAGGCCCGGCTGGAGACCTACGGCTACAGCGACGAGGATGCCTTCGCGGTGGGCCTGACCTGCGGCGGCGAGATCACTCTGCTCGTGCGCGCGGTCACGCCCGAGCAGGACCCCGGCTTCGGCGCCGTCGCGGACTCGGTCGCGGCGGGCGAGCCGGTCACCGTGGCGACCGTGACCGACGGCCCGGCCCCGCGCGGGGCGGCCCTCACCGCCTGGCCGGACCGGACCCTCGGCACGCTCGGCGCGAGCGGCCTGGACGCGGCCGTGACCGCCGACGCCCGCGGCGAACTCGCCCTCGGCGCGACCGGCCTGCGGCACTACGGGCCCGAGGGGCAGCGCCGCGAGGACTCGGTGAGCGTGTTCCTGCAGTCCTTCGCGCCACCACCGCGGATGCTGGTCTTCGGCGCGATCGACTACGCCGCGGCTGTGGCCCGCATCGGGGACTTCCTCGGCTACCGGGTCACCGTCTGCGACGCCCGTCCCGCCTTCGCCACACCCCGGCGCTTCCCGGAGGGCGTCGAGGTGGTCGCCGAGTGGCCGCACCGCTATCTGCGCGACACCGTCACGGACGAGCGCACGGTGATCTGCGTCCTCACCCACGACCCGAAGTTCGACGTGCCGCTGCTGACGGAGGCGCTGCGCCGCCCGGCCGCCTACATCGGGGCGATGGGCAGCCGCCGCACCCACGCCGACCGGGCGGCACGGCTGGCCGAGGCCGGTCTCACCGGCGGCGAGCTGTCCCGGCTGCGCTCACCGGTCGGCCTCGATCTCGGGGCGCGTACGCCCGAGGAGGTGGCGGTGTCCGTCGCCGCCGAGATCGTGGCGCTGCGGTGGGGCGGCAGCGGCGCGCCGCTGACGGCGACGGAGGGGGCGGTGCATCCATACCGGTCCTCCTGATCACCGGCACGGCTCCCGTCACATCGCCATCGAGCCGGGTCCGTACGATCGAGTCGCCAACCGCAGGTCAATGCTTCAGCACTTCCCGAAGGGAATCCCATGATCTTCATCACCGCCAAGTTCCGTGTCCGCCCCGAGCACGCCGACCGCTGGCCCGAGATCGCCGCCGACTTCACCCGGGCGACGCGCGCCGAGCCCGGCTGCCTGTGGTTCGACTGGTCGCGCAGCGTGGACGAGCCGACGGAGTACGTCCTCGTCGAGGCCTTCCGCGATGACGAGGCCGGAGCCGCACATGTGCAGTCCGCGCACTTCAAGGCCGCCCAGCAGACGCTGCCTCCGCATCTGGCCGAGACGCCGCGCATCGTGAACGCGAGCATCCCGCAGGACGACTGGTCGCTCCTCGGGGAGATGGCGGTGCCGGGGCAGGAGTAGCCCCCCCGCCCTCCGGCCGACC
Organism: Streptomyces sp. WAC04114; assembly: GCF_019733245.1. Taxonomy (NCBI): domain Bacteria; kingdom Bacillati; phylum Actinomycetota; class Actinomycetes; order Kitasatosporales; family Streptomycetaceae; genus Streptomyces; species Streptomyces sp. WAC04114. The sequence continues at coordinate 47,102 of NZ_JAIGQA010000028.1, read as the reverse complement.
GCACGGGCCGGGAGTCGTGGCGCCCCGGCTCTTGCCTCGGACGGCGGGCACCCGTACGCTCACGGCCGTACCGACTGGGCGGTATGTAGCCGAGGAGAGGCGCCGGAGATGAGCACGATCAACCGCCAGATACGCCTGGCCGCACGTCCCGTGGGAGAGCCGCGCCCCACCGACTGGGAGCACGTCGAGGAGCCGGCGGGGCAGCCGGGCGACGGGGAGATCCTGGTACAGGTGCTCTGTCTGTCGATCGACCCGGCGATGCGCGGCTGGATGAACGCGGGCAGGTCCTACATCCGCCCGGTGGAGATCGGCGAGGTGATGCGCGCCGGCGCCGTGGGCAGGGTGGTCGCCTCCCGGCACTCCGGATTCGCGGTCGGCGACCATGTGTCGGGCACGTTCGGCGTGCAGGAGTACTGCGTGTCGGACGGGCGCGGCGTGACCAAGGTCGACCCCGCGGCCGCTCCCTTGCCGACCTATCTCGGGACGCTCGGCATGTCGGGTCTGACGGCCTACTTCGGCCTGATCGAGGTCGGGCGTCCCGAGCCGGGGCAGACCGTCGTGGTCTCCGGAGCGGCCGGGGCCGTCGGCAGCGTCGTCGGGCAGATCGCCAAGATCCTCGGATGCCGGGTCATCGGCATCGCCGGCGGCAAGGCCAAGTGCCGGATGGTGGTCGACGAGTTCGGGTTCGACGCCGCGATCGACTACCAGAGCGAGGACGTCCGCAAGGCCCTGCGCGAGCACGCCCCCGACGGCGTCGACGTGTACTTCGACAACGTCGGCGGCGAGGTCCTTGACGCCGTGCTGCTGCGGCTGGCGCGCGGCGCCCGCATCGTCGTGTGCGGCGCGATCTCCCAGTACAACAGCACCAAGCCGCAAGGCCCCGCCAACTACCTGTCGCTGCTGGTGAACCGCGCCTCCATGACGGGCATCGTGGTGTTCGACTGGGCCGACCGGTACGCGGAGGGCATCGCGCAGATGGCCGCGTGGCGGGCGGAGGGCCGGCTGAAGTCCCTGGAGGACGTGGTGTCCGGCTCGGTCACGGAGTTCCCCGACACCCTGATGCGGCTGTTCCGTGGTGACAACCGCGGCAAGCTGGTGCTGAAGATCGCGGACTGACCGGACCGGAGGGAGGAAGGGACAGGGAGGGAACGATCCGATGAAGGCACTGACCTACCACGGCCGTCACGACATCCGCTACGGGGACGCCCCCGACCCGGCCGTCACCAGGCCCGCCGACGCGGTGGTGCGGGTGACCGCGGCCGGCATCTGCGGCAGCGACCTGCACATCTACGACGGCCACGGGTTCAGCCCCGAACTGGGCTACACACCGGGACACGAATGCGTCGGCGTGGTCGTCGAGACCGGTGCCCAGGTCACCCGGTTCAAGCCCGGCGACCGGGTCCTGGTGCCCGCCTCGGTCGGCTGTGCGCAGTGCCGGCAGTGCGCGGCCGGGTTCACCGCCCGGTGCGAGCGCGCCACGTCGAGCACGGACCTCTGCTACGGAGTCAGCCCGAAGCTCCCGGGCAGCCAGGCCCAGGCCCTGGCGGTGCCCTGCGCCGACGTGAATCTGGTGCCCCTGCCCGAGGACATCTCCGACGAGGCCGCCGTCGTCCTGACGGACAACGCCCCCACCGCCTGGTACGGCTGCCGCCGTGCCCGCATCCAGCCCGGTGAGACCGTCCTGGTCATCGGCCTGGGCCCGGTCGGTCTCATGGCCGCTCAGTCCGCCTTCGCGATGGGCGCGGCCCGGGTGCTGGGCGTGGACCTGGTCGCGGAGCGCCGCGCCTTCGCCGCCGGCCTGGGCGTCGAGCCGGTCGAGGGGGACGACGTGCGGTCGGCCATCCGGGAGATGACCTCCGGCCGTGGACCGGACGCCGTGGTGGAGGCCGTGGGCTCCGACGCGACCATCGAACTCGCCGTCAAGGCCGTCCGGCAGGCCGGCCGCGTGAGCGTCATCGGGGTCAGCCAGAACAAGGCGTTCCCGTTCCACATGTACCTGGCGCAGATCAAGGAACTGGAGTTCGCCATAGGGCTGTGCTCGGTGCACTACGAACTCCCTCCCCTGATCGCCCTCACCCGTGCCGGACGGATCAAGCCCGAGGTCGTGGTCTCCCACCGCTTCGCCCTCTCCGACGGACCGGCGGCGTACGAATTGTTCGCCGGCCGCTCCGACGGCGTCCGCAAGATCGTTCTCGACCCGACCGGCTGACCGTTCCCGGCCGTTCGCTCATGCGGACCGCGGACGAGCTGAACCGCGACGCGGCGATGTCCGACGCCACTTGGGAGGGTGTGAGGGACGCCCGGAGCAGCCGGGATACCGCCTGACCGCCCCGCCGCAAGGTACTGCTGCTCAACGTCCCTTGCCGGAAGGGTAGTTCCGTCCGCCCGGGTGATTCCGTACGCGCTGCCGCGCCGGATGTCGCCCGCACAAGGCTGAAATGTTCGGCCATCACGCCCTCGCAGCCGTCGGCGCTGCCGATCGCCTGCGCGAGGAGCCCCGGCAAGGCGCACGCCCGTAGCCCCCGCCCGGCCCCGCCCCGCTCGGGCCGGGCCGGCCGGGCGAAGGACCGCTCCGGCTCGGCCCGTACCGCTGCGAGCCCGCTCATCGGCGCGCCTCCGGGCCGCCCCGGAACACGTCGACGACCGCCCAGCGGATGTCGGACATCACGGCCTCCACGCCCCGCTTCGGTCCGGCTCCGGCCCCCTCTACCGCCCCGTGGCGGCGGCATCCCCATTCGGCCATTTCCGGGTTCGCCGGTGGACACGGTGCGGTCTGAATGGAACGCTCCCTCCAGACCGCGGACGGTACCCCGGAGGCTCACCCCCGGACGATCCGACGCCGTTCCCCGCACGAGCCGCGCATCGCTCACCGGCACGAAGTCCTCACAAAGCCGAGTCCTGGTACGCCCGGATGCCTCGCCGAGAGGGGTTCCTCATGCAACGCACCACCGTCACAGCCGCCATCAGCGCCGTCCTCCTCGCCACCGCCGCACTTCCCGTCGCCCATGCCGCCGTTCCCGTGGACTCAGGTCCCGCGGAGTTCACCGTGGACACCACGTCCGACGCGGTCGACGCCGACGGGGCGGACGGCCGCTGTCTCACCGCCACGGGCCACTGCAGCCTGCGTGCCGCGGTGATGGCCGCCAACGCCCGGCCGGGCAGCACGATCACGCTGCCTCCCGGCCACTACCGGCTGACGATCCCGCCGGACCCGCGGCTGATCATCGGCGACCACCCCGACCCCACCACGGGCGACCTGAACGTCGCCGCCCCCGTCACGATCAAGGGCGGTGGCGCCCGGACCACCGTCATCGACGCCAACCGCCTGGACCGGGCCTTCCGGATGCAGGCGGACTCACGGCTGTCCGACCTGACGATCACCAGAGGGGTGACCGCGCAGCGCGAACTGCCCATCACCGACACCGGTGGTGGCGCGATCGCCAACGGCCATCACATGACGCTGCGGCGGGTCGCCGTGACCGGGAACTCCGCCGGTTACGGCGGAGGCATCTTCAACGTCCCGGACTCCCACCTCGACCTGATCGACAGCACCGTCAGCGGGAACACCGCGGGAGAGGCCGGCGGCATCAGGTTCGACGCCACCGGTACCGTGACCAACTCGACGATCGCGGACAACCGGGTGACGAACCCCGGCGACCGGCCCGGCAGCCTCGCCGGGTACGGCGGAGGCATCGACATCAGGGGCACCGGCCTTGTGGAGATCCTCAACTCGACCATCACCGGCAACCGTTCCAGCGACGGCGGAGGCGGGATCAACATCGCACCCGCCTACCTCGACAGTCTGCCCTTCCCGCTCCCCGACATCATCGATCTGCCTCTCGGGCGCATGACGCTGCGCAACTCCGTGATCGCCGGCAACTCCGTCGACGGCGCGCCCGCCGACTGCAAGAAGGCCTTCGCCACCATCACGTCGCAGGGCCACAACCTCGACGGCGACGGCAGCTGCCGGCTGACCGGCGCGGGCGATCTGCCCAGCCGTACACCCCTGCTGGGACCGCTCGCGGACAACGGCGGCCCCACCGACACCGTCGCGCTGCTGCCGGGGAGCCCCGCCCGGGACGGGGCCGACGGCTGCCCGGCCGCCGACCAGCGCGGCGTCACGCGCCCCCAGGGCGCCGGCTGCGACATCGGCGCATACGAGGCCGGGTCATGACGCCGCGTCACACCCCCTGACCTCGCCGTCGCCAGGGGCGCCGCTTGCGGGAACGCCGTGGTGGGCGGCCAGCGCCGACAATGCCACGCGCAGCGGTTCGGTCTCCAGAGCGGCGTCCGGCTCGAACCAGCGGGCCACAGCGGTTCCGCTCGTCATCCTCAGCGTGAAGCGCGCCAGTTCGTCCGCCACCTCGGGACGGTCACGCAGTGGGAAGACCGAGCTGAGGGAGTCCCGGGCCCAGGCCACCAGCGCGTCGCGGTAGTGACGCACCTCGGCCACGGCCGCCGCGCTGGCGTCCTTTTGCACCATGCCCAGTCCCAACAGCAGCTTCACGCCTCGTGGGTGGCATCGGAACGCGCCCGCGAGCCCGGTGAGGAAGGTGTCCAGACGCTCCGCGACGTCGGCGCCCGGCACCGCGGCCGGGGGCAGCGCAGCCAGCAGCGCGATCCTCGCCCGCTCCAGCACCGCGACGTAGATCCCGTCCTTGCTGCGGAAGTGCCAGTAGATCGAGCTGACCGGCAGACCGCATGCGGTGGAGATCATCGAGATGGACGTGGCGGCGTAGCCATGGCGCGACATCAGCTCGCCGGCGGTGTCCAGTATCGCGTCGCGGGACCGCGCGCCACGGTCCAGTGCCGGTGCCTCCGTCATGGGGCCGACTCTAGAGGAAGGACTGCGGGCCGTCGCCCGTCGGACGGCGGCCCCGGGCCGAGATCATCGGGGAGGTGGCGAGGTCGAGGCGTCCGGCGGAGATGTCGGCGAGGTGCCGTTCGGTCTCCTCGTCCGTGACGAGCCCCTCGGCGACGAGCTGCCTGCCCCGACCTCCGGCACCGCCACCCCTCAGCGGTTCAGCGCGGTGCGCGGGGCGGCAGCCGGTGCAGTTCCACGTCCGTGAGCCGCCCCTCGGCGACCGTGGCGGTCATGTACGTGCAGTGGGGCCGGCTGCGCCGGTCCGTCGGGGAGCCCGGGTTCAGCAGCCGCAGGCCGGAGGGCGCCGTGGTGTCCCAGGGGATGTGGCTGTGGCCGAAGACCAGCACGTCCAGATCGGGGAAGCGGGCGGCGCACCGCTGCTCCCGGCCCTGCTTGCCGCCCGTCTCATGGATCACGCCGAACCGCACCCCGCCCAGTTCCGCGTACGCCACCTCGGGCAGCCGCGCACGCAGATCGGCCCCGTCGTTGTTCCCGTACACCCCGACGAGCCTGCGACAACGGGCCTCCAGCAGATCGAGGGTGTCCACGTCGACCCAGTCCCCGGCGTGGAACACGACGTCGGCCGTCGGGAGTTCGGCGAGCAAGGGGGCGGGCAGTTCCCTGGCCCGCTTGGGCAGGTGGGTGTCGGACATCAGGAGGAGGCGCACATCCTCACCCTAGAGGGTGCCGTTCAATATCCACTTATCCGGACGAATCGGCATCCAGGTTGAAGGATCGGTGAAGATCCCTCCATCCTTCCTCCATGCCTCTCCTCTCCCCTGCCTTCGATGCGTCCGGCCTGCGCGACTACGCCTACGACTGGGCGGTGGTCGACGTGGAGACGTCAGGGCTGGTCGCCCGCCGCGATCGGGTGCTCTCCCTGGCCGTGGTGACGCTGGGGCCGGACGGGGAGCAGACGGACGAGTTCTCGACCCTCCTCGACCCCGGCTGCGATCCCGGGCCGGTGCACGTCCACGGACTGACGGCCGAGAGGCTGCGCGGCGCCCCGGCCTTCGACCAGGTCGCGCCGCGGATCGCACCGATGCTGCGGGACCGGGTGCTCGTCGCGCACCATGCCCAGTTCGACTACGACTTCCTCGCCCACGAGTTCGCCCGCGCCGGCATCGCGCTTCCGGTGGACCGTCGCCTGTGCACCCTCGCGCTGAACCGGCGGGTCGATCCGCCGACCGAGGACCTCAGGCTGGGCACGCTCGCCGCCCATTACGGCGTTCCCCAGGTCAGAGCACATGACGCGCTCGACGACACCCGGGTGCTGGCGGGTGTGCTGCGCGCCTCGCTCCGGGAGGCCGCGCGCCTCGAACTGCCGTTGCCGTTCGTGTCGTGTCCGCCGCGCCAGGACCCCCGGTTCGCGCCCCGGACGCCCAAGACGCCGTGCGCCTACCGCAACCCGGGGCGGCCGGAACCGGACGGACCACTGGTGCAGGGCATGAAGATCGCGATCACCGGTGAGACGCAGACGCCGCGCGCGGAGCTGGAGCGGCAGGCCGTCGAGGCCGGACTCAACGTGATGGGGTCCGTCAGCCGGCACACCAGCGCACTGGTCGGCAACGACACCTCGTCCGGCTCCGGCAAGGCGCGGCGCGCCCTGGCCGAGGGCGTGCCGGTGCTCGACGAGGCCACGTTCGTACGGCTGCTGGGGGACGTACGGCCGGGGACCCGCCACGAGCGGACGCGAGGCGCGGAAGTCGTGATCCCCTCGCCGACGGCGCCTCCTGGCACGGACCTCGTCCCGCCGGTCCAGGAGCCCTCGGTCCCCGCCTCTCCCCTCCCCGGCCCGGCGCCGTCGGCATCGTCGACGCCGCCCCGTACGACAGGTCCGGTCCCCCAGGACCGCCCCCTCGCGGGCCGACGCGTCCTGGTGCTCGGTGGCACGCACCCCGATGCCGTCGCGGCCCGCGGCAGAATTGTCGAGCTCGGTGGGGCAGCGGCGATCAACCTCTCCGCGAGCGTCACCGACGTCGTGCTCCTGGAGGGCGGCGAGCGGGACCGCCGGATGAAGCGGATCACCGCTCTCGCGTTCCCGACGCACACCGCCTCGTGGCTCGACGCCCCGGTCATCACCCCGCTCCCCCGAGAGGGCGGCGGACCGGAGGCACCCCTCGTCCTCCCGCGCGGCGGCGTCATCGACCTGCCGCAGCCGAGCGGCTCCTCCTCCCCGGTCCCCTGGACCGTCACGGCGACCTGGGCGCAGCAGACGTCGTGCGAGATCGACGTGGTCGCCTTCGTCGTCGACGAGGAGGAACAGGTCTGCTTCGACGAGGACTTCGTCTTCTACGGCGCTCCCGAGAATCCGGGTGGGACGGTGCGGCTGCACAGCGACGGGCCGACCGAGCAGACGATCGGCGTCGATCTCGCCGCCCTGCCCCCCTCGGCCCGCAAGGTCGTGGTGGCCGCCGCCATCGACGGCTCGCCCACCTTCGGCGACGTCGGTGCGATCCACATCAGCTCCGGACCGGGCTCCAGCGCCGCGCCTCTGGTCCAGGCCACCCTTGACGCCGCGACCACCGAGCGCACCCTGCTGCTCGCCGAGCTCTACCGTCGCGGCCCTCTGTGGCGCCTGCGCACCGTGGGGCAGGGGTACGACGAAGGGCTGGACGCCCTGGCCCGGGGCTTTGGTGTGGACGTCTCCGCCTGAAGCGACTTTGACCGCGAACAGACAGACGCCGCAGCTCAGTTGCCCCGTCCGGGGAGATGATCACGGCGAGGTCTCGAAAGGTGAGGGGACCTCGCCGAGCGGGTTAGCATCGGGCAACACGCAGTACAACAGGACGTCTACGGCAAGCGACCCGAAGGGGCCCGGAAACCCGATGCCGGTCAAGGTCAGCGTCATCGTCCCCGTGTACAACCCGGGGATCTACATCGAGGACTGCATCTCCTCGCTGCAGCGGCAGTCGCTGCCTCCCGACGAGTTCGAGGTGATCTTCGTCGACGACGGCTCGACCGACGAGACCCCGGCCCGGCTCGACGCGCTCGCCGCCGAGGACCCCCGGATGAAGGTCATCCACCAGGAGAACTCCGGCTGGTCCGGCAAGCCCCGCAACGTCGGCATCGAGGCCTCCCGGGGCGAGTTCGTGATGTTCGTCGACAACGACGACTACCTGGGTGACGAGGCCCTGGAGCGGATGTACGACTACGGCACGGCCAACGGCGCCGACGTCGTCGTGGGCAAGATGGCGGGCAAGAACCGCGGGGTGCCGGTGGAGCTGTTCCGCCGCAACCACCCGCGTGCCACCGTCGAGAACGCCCCGCTCATCGACAGCCTCACGCCGCACAAGATGGTCCGCCGGGCCTTCCTGGACCGTATCGGCCTGCGTTTCCCCGAGGGCAGACGGCGCTTGGAGGACCACGTCTTCATCGCGGAGGCGTATCTGCGCGCGGAGAACGTCTCGGTGCTCAGCGACTACGTCTGCTACTACCACATCCGGCGGGACGACGGCTCCAACGCCGGCTTCGAACGCTTCGACCCGGTCGGCTACTTCACCAACCTGCGCGAGGCCCTCGACGTCGTCGAGCGGTACACGGAGCCCGGTCCGGTGCGGGACCGGCTGTTCCGGCGCTGGCTGCGTGTGGAGATGGTCGAGCGGCTGCGGGCCCGGCGCCTGCTGAACCTGCCGGACGACTACCGCCGCGAGCTGTTCGGGGAGATCCACGAGGTCGTCGTCGAGCGCTTCGGGCCCGGTGTCGCGGCCGGTCTGCAGCCGACGCAGCAGGTCATCGCCGCGCTGACGGCGGCCGACCGGTACGACGACGTGGTGGCCTTCGCGGAGTGGGAGGCGGGCGTCGCCCCCACGGCGACCCCCGGGGACATCGAGTGGCGCGACGGCTCGCTCCGTATCGGTTTCACGGCCGAATACCTGACCGGCGGTGAGCCGATGCTGTTCCCCGCCGACGCCGAGGCCGCACCGCTGACCGACGTGCCGAAGGACGTGGCCGAGGCGGTGCGCTGGGTGGCCTCGGAGACCGCCGCACGGTTCGGGCAGGCCACGGCCGATCTGCTGCTGCGGGAGCGCACCAGCGCCGCCCAGTACTTCCAGCCGGTGGAGTTCACCCGCGAGGCCGTGCCGGTCGGGGACGGCGAGGAGGTCCGGCTGGTGCTGCGCGGGACCGCCACGGTCGACCCGGGCGCCCTGCCGCGCGACGGCGCCTGGGACGCACTCGTCCGGGTGAAGTCGGGCGGCTGGACCAAGGAGTGCAGGCTGGGCCCGGCACCGCGCGAGGACCGGCCCGCGCCCCGTGCGGGGGTCGTCGGCGATCGCCCGGTCCTGCCGTACTGGACCACACCGCACGGCAATCTCTCCCTGGAGCTCGGCGCGCGCGGCAAGCGGCTCGGGCTGGGCCGTGTGCAACTGGGGGACGTCACCGTCTCCGGCGACCGGTTCCGGGTGCTGCTGCCGGTGCACGTCCCGGGCGACGCGCAGGTGCGGCTGAGGTTCGTCTCCTCCCGCCGGATCCTGGAGACGCCGGGCACGCTCTCCCCCGACGCGGACCGGCCGGGCTCGGTACTGGAGGCGGCCTTGCCCGAGGATCTCTCTGACGACGTCTGGCGGGTGGCCGTGTGCCCGAACCCGGGCTCCGACCAGGCCCGTTTCGCCGGTCTGCCGTTCGCGCTGCGGGTCGGGGGCGGAAGCGTGCTGGTGACACCGTCGCCGGGGCCCGGTGTCGCGCTGCGGCTGGCCCGGCGCGCCCGGCGCGTGCTCGGTACCGCCCGCCGGAAGGTGAACTCCCGTATCAGGAACGGAGGGCGGTGACGGCATGCGACCGCTGGCGATAGAGGGCGCCTGGGTACTGGAGCCCAAGATCTTCCCGGACGACCGGGGCAGCTTCCACGAGTGGTACCGCGGCGCGGAGTTCCGCGAGGCGACGGGACACGACCTGTCCCTGGCCCAGGCCAACTGCTCGGTTTCACGTCGGGGCGTGCTGCGCGGTGTGCACTTCGCCGACGTGCCGCCCGGCCAGGCCAAGTACGTCACGTGCGTCCGCGGTGCCGTCTTGGACGTGGTGATCGACATCCGCGTCGGCTCCCCCACCTACGGGACGTGGGAGGCCGTACGGCTCGACGACGACACGCGGCACGCGGTGTACCTCGCGGAGGGCCTCGGTCACGCCTTCATGGCCCTCACGGACGACGCGACGGTGGTCTACCTGTGCTCGGAGGGCTACGCCCCGGGCCGTGAGCACGGCATCCACCCCCTCGACCCGGCCCTGGGCATCGAGTGGCCCGAGGGCATCACCCCGCTCCTGTCCCCCAAGGACGAGCAGGCCCCGACCCTGGCCGCGGCCGAACGCCAGGGGCTCCTGCCCTCGTACGAGGCCTGTATGGCGTACTACGAGGAACTGCGGAGCGGGCAGGGGACGTAACCCTCGACCGAGGAGAACCCGAAGAACCCGGTACACACCGCAGGCCCGGACGCGAGCGGCGTCCGGGCCTGCGGTGTGTACAGCCCGGGAAGGGCGTCGGCGCCGGCCGCCCCCGGGCGGTGGCCGGCGCCGTCGTTCAGTGGCTCACGCCGACCTGCTGCAAGGCCTTACGCAGGGGCTCCCAGCCGACGGAGCGGGGCAGGCCGCGGTTGCGGGCCTGGGCGAGGGGACGCCAGAAGCCCGCTTCCAGGAGGGCTTCGGGGCGGACCGCGCCGGCCCGCTCCAGGATCGCCTCGGGGACCTTCTGCGGGTCGGGGATCTTGTACTCGGCCATGATCTCGTCGTACTTGTCGTGCAGGACCCGGTTGTTCGGGTCGGCGCCGAAGACGACCAGCTGGCCGGTGGGGGCGGTGTCCACCTGCACCGTGACCAGGTCGGGGCGGTAGCGCGCCAGCACCTCGGTGATCTTGTAGACGTCACCGGTCCAGGCGTTGGTGTGCCGGTCCCGGGCCGCCTCGTCCACGCTGCGCGGCAGCATGTCGTCGAGGACGATGACACTGCCCCAGTCCGAGTACTTCTCGACGTTCATGAAGTCGCGCAGCGCGAACTCGAACAGGTGCATGCCGTCGATGAACGACAGGTCCAGCGTCGTCTTGCGCCAGTAGCCGATCGGGCTGCGGCCACGGCGCAGGTTGCGCAGCGGGTGACGGCCGCCCTTGAGGTGCTGGAGGGGATTGTCACGCGCGAAGAAGTCGTCGCTGGTGGCCTTCACCAGGTGGACGTCGCACCTCAGCTCCGAGACCACCTTGAAGGCGGGGTCGATCGCGATGCTGGGGACGCGGGACAGCGTCAGGCTGCGCCCGTCGTTGACGCCGATCTCCAGGTAGTTGCGGTTGGCGCTGACCTTGTGCAGTTCCCGGAGGAACTCATGGCGTTTCACGAGGAAGACCTTCCTTGCGGATGCGGGGCAGTGCTTCGTGCAGGGCGGAGCGCCAGTCGCGCGGCAGCGGCAGGCCGATCTCCTGCCAACGGCGGTGCGCCAGGGCGCTGTACGCCGGGCGGGGCGCGGGCCGGGGGAAGGCCGCGCTGCTGGTGGGGCGCACCCGGTCCGGGTCGGCGCCGATGAGGGAGAACACCTCCCGGGCGAGGTCGCACCAGGTGGCCTCGCCGGAGTTGGTCGCGTGGAAGACGCCGTGCGCCTCGGGGCCGAGCCGGGGGCCGAGGTCGGCGATCCGCTCGGCGACGTCCGCGCTCCAGGTGGGCTGCCCGCGCTGGTCGTCGACGACGTCGAGGGTGTCCCGGCGGGCCTCAAGGCCGATCATGGTGCGGACGAAGTTGGAGCCGTGGACGCCGTAGAGCCACGCCGTGCGCAGCACCGCGCTCGCCCCGGGGAGTTCCTCCAGCACGGTCTGCTCCCCGGCCAGCTTGGTGCGGCCGTAGGCGGTGCGGGGGCCGGTCGGGTGGTCCTCCGGGTAGGGGGTGGTGCGGGCCTCGCCGGAGAAGACGTAGTCCGTGGAGACGTGGATCAGGCGGGCGTCGTGCGCGGCGCAGGCCCTGGCCAGCAGGCGTGGGCCGTCGCCGTTGATCTGCAGGGCGCGGGCCTCGTCGGTCTCGGCGTCGTCGACGGCCGTGTAGGCGGCGCAGTTCACGACCACGTCGGGGCGGTGCTCCCGCACGGCGGAGTCGACGGCCTGCGGGCCGGTGATGTCCAGGGCCGCGCGGTCGAGGCCGACGACGGTCTCGCCGCGGCGCGTGAGCTCCTCGACGACGTCATGCCCGAGCATCCCGCCCGCGCCGGTGACGAGCCACCTCATGCCCGCTCCTGGGCGACGCGCTGCTTCAGGGGCTCCCACCAGGCCCGGTTGTCGCGGTACCAGGCGACGGTCTCGGCGAGGCCGGTGGTGAAGTCATGCCGAGGGCGGTAGCCGAGTTCGTCGCGGGCCTTGGAGCAGTCGACGGAGTAGCGCAGGTCGTGGCCCTTGCGGTCCTCGACGTACTCCACCCGGTCCCAGTCCGCTCCGCAGGCCTCCAGGAGCAGGCCGGTGAGTTCCTTGTTGGTGAGCTCGGTGCCGCCGCCGATGTTGTAGACCTCGCCGGGCCGGCCCTTGGTACGGGCCAGGTCGACGCCCTGGCAGTGGTCGTCGACGTGCAGCCAGTCGCGGACGTTGCGGCCCTCGCCGTACAGCGGCACCTTGTGGCCGTCGAGGAGGTTGGTGACGAACAGCGGGATGACCTTCTCGGGGAACTGGTGCGGGCCGTAGTTGTTGGAGCAGCGCGTGACGCGCACGTCCAGGCCGTGGGTGCGGTGGTAGGCCAGCGCGAGCAGGTCGGAGGAGGCCTTGGAGGCCGAGTACGGCGAGTTCGGCTGGAGCGGGTGGTCCTCCGGCCAGGAGCCGGTCTCGATGGAGCCGTAGACCTCGTCGGTGGAGACGTGCACGAACGGGCCCGTGCCGTGGCGCAGGGCGGCGTCCAGCAGGGTCTGGGTGCCGAGGACGTTGGTGCGGACGAAGTCGGCGGCACCGCTGATCGAGCGGTCCACATGGGACTCGGCGGCGAAGTGCACGACCTGGTCCGCGTCGGCCATCAGTTTGTCGACCAGTTCGGCGTCGCAGATGTCGCCCTGGACGAACTCCAGCCGCGGGTGGGTCAGTTCGAGGTTGTCGAGGGTGCCGGCGTAGGTGAGCTTGTCCAGCACGGTGATGCGCGGCGCGTCGGGCGCGTCCGAGGCGAGCAGGGCCCGGACGTAGCGGGAGCCGATGAACCCGGCGGCGCCGGTGACGAGGAGGTTCATGAAGTGATCTGCACCTTGCTGTGATCTCCGAGGACGAGACGGTGGGCGCTGGGGACGCTGGGGGCGGGGGTCACCTCGACGTGCCGGCCGATCAGCGAGGCCTCGATGCGGCCGACGCCCTGGATCGAGGAGTCCCGCAGCACTATGGAGAACTCCAGCTCGCTGTCGGTGATCCGGCAGTTCTCGGCGACGGAGGTGAAGGGGCCGACGTAGGAGTTGCTGACGACGGTGCCCGAGCCGATGACGACGGGTCCGACGACACGGGAGTTGACGATCCTCGCGCCCTCTTCGAGCACGACGCGCCCGATGGTCTCCGACGCGTCGTCCACCTCGCCGTCGATGCGGCGCTCCATGCCTTCGAGGACCGTGCGGTTCACCTCGAGCATGTCGCCGACGTTGCCGGTGTCCTTCCAGTAGCCCTTGATGACCGTGGAACGCACGTCGGCGCGGGCGTCGATCAGGTGCTGGATGGCGTGGGTGATCTCCAGTTCGCCGCGCCAGGAGGGTTCGATGGCGCGGACCGCCTCGTGGATGAGGGGTGTGAACATGTAGACGCCGACCAGCGCGAGATCGCTCTTGGGCTGGTCGGGCTTCTCCTCCAGGCCGATCACCTGGCCGGAAGGGTCGAGTTCGGCGACACCGAAGGCGCGCGGGTCGGCCACGCGCGTGAGCAGGATCTGGGCGTCGGGCCGGTTGCCGCGGAACTCCTCGACGAGGCCGGTGATGCCGCCGACGATGAAGTTGTCTCCGAGGTACATCACGAAGTCGTCGTCACCGAGGTAGTCCCGGGCGATCAGCACCGCGTGGGCCAGCCCGAGGGGCCGCTCCTGGGGGATGTAGGTGACCTTGAGGCCGAACTTCGACCCGTCCCCGACCGCTTCCTCGATCTCGTCGGCGGTCTCGCCGACGATCATGCCGACGTCGGTGATGCCGGCCTCGGCGATCGACTCCAACCCGTAGAACAGCACGGCCTTGTTGGCCACGGGCACCAGTTGCTTGGCCGACGTGTGCGTGATCGGCCTCAGTCTTGTTCCTGCGCCGCCGGACAGCACGAGAGCCTTCATTCGGTTCACCTTAGTCGTGATCCGGCGGATGTGAACATCACTTCTTTTAGTTGTCGATGCGCGGAGTTACTCGGATCGACACCGCGCGGTCCACGGGTGAGGTATCAGTCCTCACCCCGGACGATGTTCCACTCCGCCCCGGAGTGACGCACTCCGGGCGTGCTCCGGTCCTCGACGGCGGGGAGGCAGGTGCGCAGCGCGGCCTTCTCGCGCAGACGGCGTGCCTTCGACCAGCCGGTCTCGTACTGACGGACGACGGGCTTCTCACTGGTGTCCATGGACTCCACGACTCATCATCTTCCTTCTGCTTTCACTGCTGTTCGAGTCCCCAGTGAAAAACCGAACAAACCCGGACCGAAACATCTGTGTCGCGGTGCCGAACTCCTCTGCTCCGGACCGGGGTTCAGTGGACCTGTTCGGAAGGTGCGTCCGGAACGCGCCCGTCAGGCGTTGGGGCGCGCGGCGCTGATGTCACCGAGCGCCGACTCCGGGTCACGCTCCATGGCCATGTCGCCCAGGGAGACGATGCCCACGGGGTGCCCGTGGTCGACGACCGGGATGCGGCGCACGGAGTGCTCCCGCATCAGCTCCACCGCCTGGGCCAGGTCCTCGTCGGGGCTGACGGTGACCAGTTCGTCGCTGCACGCGCCGGCCACGGTGATCCGCTCCGGGTCGCCGCCCCGGCTGACCGTCCGCACCACGTTGTCACGGTCGGTGACCACCCCGCGCAGCCGTTCGCCGTCCGTCACCAGTACGGCTCCGAGGTCCTCGTCGCGCATGATGCGCGCGACCTCGGCGACGGAGGTCTGCGGTTCGACGGTGACCGGGTCGCCGGTCATGATGTCGCGGACATGCTGAGCCATGACGTTCCTCTTCCCTCGGCTCGTGGTGGTTTCTCCGTCCTGCGCCGCGGCGGGTACCCGGTCGGCCCGGGACGTCACCAGGTGCGGCCGGCCTCCAGCAGACGGTCGCGGACGAGGGTCACGTCCGGGTTGTCCGAGGTGCCCGGCCGCTGGACGAGGAAGCCGGTGTTGATCGGCGCGTCCTCGGGGGCGTCGAGGAGGACCAGGGCGCCGGACGCCAGTTCCCCCGCGCACAGGTAGCGCGGCAGCACGCTGTAGCCGGCTCCGGCCGTGACCAGCGCGAGGACGGCCCTCAGGTCCGGCACCGAGACCGCGGCACGGCAGTTCAGGCGCCGGCCGAAGACGTGCCGCCAGTAGCGGCGCACGATGGGCAGGTCCTCGGCGTAGGTGATCAGCGGGATGTCGTGCAGCGCGGCGGGCCCGTCGGCGTTCGGCCGCCGCGCGACGCGGTCGGCCCAGGCGGGGGCGGCGACCAGGACGAACTCCTCGTCGGTCAGCGGCACCGCGGACAGGGTGCGGCCGCGGGGCCGGGTGGTGGCGATCACCAGGTCGTGGCGGCCCGCGCGCAGTTCGTCGAGCAGGGGCTCGGTCAGCCCCATGGTCACGCGCAGCCGTACGCCCTCGGTGACGAGCGGGGCCAGGGCGGGCAGGGCCCGGGTGGACAGCAGCTCGGCAGGCCCGGCCAGGTGGACCGGCTCGGCGCGCGACCGCTCCCGCGGCCCGTGCCCCGTGGCCTCCGCGAGCGCGTCGAGGGGGGCCGCGACGCGGGCGGCGAGCTCGTCGGCCACGGCGGTCGGGGCGACGCCGCGCGGCAGCCGTTCGAACAGCTCCCGGCGGGTCTGCCGCTCCAGGGAGCGGATCTGCGTGGTGACGGTCGGCTGGGACAGGCCCAGCAGCTGCGCGGCGGCCGTGAAGGAGCCGGACCGGTAGACGGCCAGGAAGGTGCGCAGCAGGTTGAGGTCGGACTGCGCGGGCGCGCCGGACGCGCCGAGGGGATCGAGGGGCCTCACACGATCCGACCCTACTGCGCTGCGCCATTGGAATACCTATGGCTGCCATTGGCCCTGCCATTGGAAAACCGGCGGTCCGGCGGCCTACGGTCGTCATCGT
This sequence comes from Streptomyces sp. WAC04114, assembly GCF_019733245.1. Taxonomy (NCBI): domain Bacteria; kingdom Bacillati; phylum Actinomycetota; class Actinomycetes; order Kitasatosporales; family Streptomycetaceae; genus Streptomyces; species Streptomyces sp. WAC04114. Next base: position 31,031 of record NZ_JAIGQA010000028.1, on the reverse strand, counting down.
CCGAGTCATCGCCGCGCTCTCACCGCGGCCCGACCTCACGGAGATGCACCATGTCGAAGATCCTCTTCGTCGTCACCGGCGCCGACACCTGGACCCTGGCCGACGGCACCGCACACCCCACCGGCTTCTGGGCCGAGGAGGCCGTCGCCCCGTACGAGGCGTTCCGGGCCGCCGGCCACGAGGTCGTCGTGGCCACGCCCGGCGGGGTCGAGCCCACCGTCGACCGGGCCTCCCTCGCCGCCGAGGTGAACGGGGGCCAGGAGAACGCCGACCGTGTCGCGAAGGCGCTGGAGTCCTTCACCGAGCTGCGCCACCCCGTCCGTCTCGAGGACGTCCGGCTGGACGACTACGCGGCCGTCTTCTACCCCGGCGGCCACGGCCCGATGGAGGACCTCGCCGTGAATGCTGACTCCGGCCGGCTGCTCGCCCGGGCCCTGGAGTCGGGCAGGCCGCTCGGGGTCGTCTGCCACGGTCCGGCGGCGCTGCTGGCCGCGGTCGGGGCCGATGGCAGCAACGTCTTCGCCGGCTACGAGGTGGCGGCGTTCACCAACGCCGAGGAGATCCAGGGCGGCCTCGCCGACCGCGCGAAGTGGCTGCTCCAGGACCGTCTCACCGAGGCCGGTGTGACCGTGCGCGCCGGTGAGCCGTGGGCCCCGCACGTGGTCACCGACCGCAATCTGGTCACGGGCCAGAACCCCGCGTCGTCGGCACCGCTGGCGGAGGAACTGCTGAAGCGGCTCGGCTGAGCGGGAGCGCCGGGCACCGGCCGGGTCAGCGTCCCAGCACCAGTTCCGCCCACACCTGCTTGCCGCCGCTGACCGGGAGGGTGCCCCAGGTCGCGGAGAGGGCCTCGACGAGGAGGATGCCCCGGCCGCCGGTCGCCTCCCAGCCGATGCTGGTCGGCCGGACCGGTGAGCGGGGTGAGGCGTCGGCGATGGCGATGCGCAGGCGGTTGTTGATGAGGGTGAGGTCCATCCGGACCTTGCCGTCGGTGTGGACCAGGGCGTTGGTGACCAGTTCGGAGACGACGAGGAGCGCGGCGTCGTAGTCCACGGTGACGCCCCAGGAGCGCAGGGTGCGCCGGGCGAAGCGGCGGGCGTGCCCGACGGCCTGCGGCACCCGCCACACCGTCCAGCTCTCCCTCAGCGGGCGCAGGGCCATGCCGTCGTAGCGCAGGAGGAGCAGGGCCACGTCGTCGCTGCGCGGGGCGTTGCCCAGGAGGGCGTCGGCGACGAGCCCCATGTCGGTGGGGGTGGCCTCGGCGAGCCGCTCGGCCAGGTGCGCCATGCCTTCGTCGATGTCGGAGTCGGGCGTCTCGACGAGCCCGTCCGTGGCCAGTGCGACGACGGTGCCGGGCGGGAGCCGCAGCGGGCTCATGGGGAAGTCGGCCCGGGCGACCACCCCGAGGGGCGGGCCGCCCTCCGCCTCCGCGATGTCGGTCGTGCCCTCCGGGTAGCGCAGCACCGGCGGCAGGTGCCCGGCGCGCACGCACCAGGCGGCGCCCTCCTCCAGGTCGACGTCGACGTAGCAGCAGGTGGCGAAGAGGTCGCTCTCCATGTCCACGAGGAGCCGGTTGGCGTGCGCGACCACCACGTCCGGCGGGTGCCCCTCGACGGCGTAGGCGCGCAGGGCGGTGCGCATCTGGCCCATGAGGGTGGCGGCGCCGGCGCTGTGGCCCTGGACGTCGCCGATGACGAGGGCGACGTGGTTGTCGGGCAGCGGGATGACGTCGTACCAGTCACCGCCGAGTTCGAGTCCCGCCGTGCTGGGCAGGTAGCGGGCCACGGCGACCGCACCCGGCAGCCGGGGCAGGCTGCGCGGCAGCAGCTGGCGCTGGAGCATGCCGACGAGCTCGTGCTCGGCGTCGAAGGCCCGGGCCCGCACCAGGGCCTGTCCGGCGAGTCCGGCGCAGGCGGTGAGCAGGGCGCGTTCGTCGGTGCCGAAGTCGTGCGGGGTGTCCCAGCCGATCAGACAGGCTCCGGCCATGCGGTTCCCGGCGGGCAGCGGCAGGACGGCGAGGCCGCCGGGGCCGACCTCGGCCAGCGCGCGTTCCAGGGGGCTGTTGGCGGGCCAGATCCGCGCCCGGCCCTCGCGCAGCGCGGCGGCGAGGGTGGGCATGGCGCGCACGGGTGCGTCGGGCCACTCGGTACGCCACTCCGAGCGCCACAGCTCGGGCCAGGCCTCGGGTTCGGGCGGGTCGAGGACGGTGACGACGAGGCGGTCGCTCTCCAGCTCGGCGAGGGCGATCCGGTCGGCCCGCAGCGGCCGGCGCAGCGCGGCGACCACGGCTCTTCCGACGTCGCGGACGGTGACGGCGGTGGCCAGCGCGGCGGCCAGGCGCTGCACGCGGGCGACGTCGGTGACGTCGGAGCGCAGGGTGGAGACGTCGACGACCGTGCCCACGAGGCGGGCCGGGCGGCCCTCGCCGCCGGGCAGGAGGCGCCCGCGCAGCCGGAGCCATTTCGGCGGCCCGCTGGGCTGGAGCACCCGGAACTCCAGCTCCCGGTCGCCGATGGACATGTGGTCGGCCTCCACCACGGACATCAGCGACGGCAGGTCCTCGGGGACGGTGAGACTGAGCAGCGTCTCGACGCGGCCGTCGAACTCCACGGGGGCCAGGCCGAACAGGTCCAGCAGGTCGTCGCCGACCCGGACGCGTCCGGTGTCCATGGCGAGGCTGAAGGTGCTAGGCGGCAGCTCACCGGCCTCGGCGGGCGCGGCCGGGGCGGTGAAGGCGACCGCGTCCGCGATGAGTTCCAGGCAGCGGAGGTCGTCGGCGCCGAACCCCCCGGGCCGTTCGGTCACGGCCAGCAGACAGCCTCCGTCGCCCTGGACGGGCAGGGCCGTCAGGGAGAAGTCCCTCGACGGTACGCGCCGCGACTGGGCGTGCTCGGCGAGTTCCTCCGGCCCCAGTGACACCGGCCGTCCACGGCGGTGGGCCTCCGCGGCCGGGGACCGCCCGGCGCGCGGGTAGCTGTCGCGCAGCCCGTACAGCGTCCTCGGGACGCCGGCCGACTCCATCAGGCAGAGCAGCTCGCCGTCCTCGCTGGGCGCGTAGACGGCGGCGAGCGCCGCACCCGCGAAGACGAGTGCCTGTTCGAGGACGCGGCGCAGCCGTTCGGGTGACTGGTGATCGACCGCGATCGCCTTGAGGGCACCTTCGGCACGCAGCGTTCGCGTTCCGCTCTCCTGGGCGCCCTGACTGACCACGTTGGCCATTACAGCGCTAATGAGACACCTGCGCAGCCCCTGTGGGCGTTCCGTGGACCAGCGAGGACGCAGGAGGCGCTCGAAAGAATCCGAACATGTCTTGACGTATGAGTTCCGCACGGTGTTCTCGTGACAGGCGTGACTGTCCGTGCCCGGCTGGTGGCTGGAAAGCTCGGTGCTCGTCAGGAGGGGGACGCATGGACAAGCGGTACGAGGTGTACGCGCTGGCCGACCGGCACTTCTACGAGACGCCGGACCGGCTGGCGCGAGACGGCCGGGGGACGGCCGACCACCTCTACGAGACGGCCCGCCGGCCGCTGCCGGAGGGCTGGGAGTCGGCCCGGATCGGCGACTGGCAGACCATGACGCCGCTGGGCCCGGACGGCGAACCGGTGCGGGGCCCGGCCCAGGGGTGGAAGATCCACGCCTCGGCGACCCGGGCGAACGCCGAGGAGATCGCCGGGATCGTGTGGGACTACTGCGTCGAGCGGCGTGTCCCCTTCAAGTTCGTGCCGGGGCCGCACCTGCTCCACCTGCGCAACACCAAGTACGCGCCCCGCGACGGCAGCGGCAAGTTCGTCACCGTCTACCCGGCCGACGAGGAGCAGCTGCACCGGGTACTGCGCGAGCTGGGCGCGCTGCTGGAGGGCTTCGAGGGGCCGTACATCCTCACCGATCTACGCTGGGGCGAGGGACCGCTGTACGTGCGCTACGGCGCATTCGCCCGGGCGTTCGTCGTGGACGAGCGGGGCTCGCTGGTGCCGGCGGTGCGGGACGGCGAGGGGCGGCTGGTGCCGGACCGGCGGGCGCCGTCCTTCCAGGTGCCCGAGTGGGTGACTCTCCCGGCGTTCCTCCAGCCGCATCTGGACGCGCGGAACGACACGACGACGGGCGAGCTGCCCTACCGCATCGAGAAGGCGCTGCACTTCTCCAACGGTGGCGGGGTGTACGCCGGCACCGACACCCGCGACGGGCGCAAGGTCGTCCTCAAGGAGGGGCGGCCGCACGCGGGGCTGGCCTCGGACGGGGCCGACGCGATCGCCCGGCTGGAGCGGGAGAAGCAGGCGCTGGAGAAGGTCGCGGGCACGGGCGTGGTTCCGGAGGTGCGGGACTGGTTCGAGCTCGGCGGGCACCGCTTCCTGGTGATGGACTTCCTGGAGGGCCGCCCGCTCAACGCCTTCTTCGCGGAGCGGCATCCGCTGCTCACCCAGGACCCCGACCCGCAGGCCGTCGCCTCCTACACGGCGTGGGCGCTGCGCATCCACCGCAGGGTGGAGGAGGCGGTGGCGGCGGTGCACGCCCGGGGCATCGTCTTCAACGACCTGCACGTCTTCAACATCATGGTCGCCCCGGACGAGGAGACGGTGTTCCTGCTCGACTTCGAGGCCGCGGCCCCGGTCGGGGAGAACGGCCGTCAGGTCGTCGCCCACCCCGGGTTCTTCGCGCCGCCGGACCGGCGGGGCGCCGACATCGACCGCTATGCGCTGGCCTGTCTGCGGCTCGCCCTGTTCCTGCCCGTGACCACGCTGTTCGTGGTCGACCGCGGCAAGGCGGCGCACCTGGCCGAGGTGATCGCGGAGCAGTTCCCGGACGTCCCGCGGGAGTTCCTCGACGAGGCGATCACGGAGATCACCCGGGAGGTGTCCGGCCGTACGGTGGCCGCTCCCTCCTCGCCGGTGGACCCGGGCGACTGGCCGTACAGCCGTGACTCGATGGTCAAGGCCATCCTCGCCTCGGCCACCCCGGAGCGCGACGACCGGCTCTTCCCCGGCGATGTCGCGCAGTTCTCCGACGGGGGCGGGCTCGGGATCGCCCACGGTGCCGCGGGAGTGCTGTTCGCGCTGGACGCGGTCGGCGCCGAGCGGTACGAGGAGGGCGAGCGCTGGCTGCTGGAGCGGACGGCACCGGCCCCGGTCGGTACCCCGCTCGGGCTGTACGACGGGCTCGCGGGCGTCGCCCTGGTCCTCGACCGGCTCGGGCACCGGCAGCGGGCGCTGGACCTGGTCGAGGGCATCCTCGCCGAGCGATGGCAGAAGCTCTCCTCCGATCTGCACGGCGGTCTGGCCGGGCTCGGCCTGGTCCTCGGGCACCTGGCCCGTACGACCGGCGAGGCGGCACTGGGCGAGCGGGCCCACGAGGCCGCACGGATCCTCGTCCAGCGGCTCACCGAGCCGGTGCCGGCCACGTCCCGGCAGCGCGCCGGACTGCTGCGCGGCGCGAGCGGCCCCGCGCTGCTCATGCTGCGGCAGTACGAGTGGACCGGCGAGGAAGCCTGGCTGGAGGCGGCGGCCGTGGCCCTGCGCCGGGACCTGGCGTCCTGCGTGACCCGCGAGAACGGGTCGCTGGAGGTCGACGAGGGCTGGCGGACGCTGCCCTACCTCGGCGACGGCAGCGCGGGCCTCGGCATGGTCCTCGACGACCTCGTGGCCCACTCCCCCGGCCTGGCCGGGGAGTTCGGGGCGGCCCGCTCCGGGGTGATCACCGCCGCGACCTCACGGTTCTACGCGCAGCCCGGCCTCTTCCAGGGCCGCGCCGGAATGATCCTGCACCTCAGCCGCACGGCCGCGCCGGGCGCGACCGAGGACCGGCTCGCGGCGCAGATCGCCGGGCTCGGCTGGTTCGCGATGGCCTACCAGGGCCAACTGGCCTTCCCCGGGCACCAGATGATGCGGCTCTCCATGGACCTCGCCACCGGAACGGCAGGGTGCCTGCTGGCGCTCGGCGCGGCCCTCGACCCGGCGACCGACGCCCACCTGCCGTTCCTCCCGCCGCCGAGCAGGCGGCCCCACTGACGCGGCTGCGCGATCCCGCGGAGTCGTGACACCACCCCGTCCCCACGGATGACCACGGACGGAACCCAACGGAAGGAATCACCATGGCACTTCTCGACCTGCAGACCATCGAGACCGAAGAGCGCACCGACGGCGGCGGCAACAGCACGGTGAGCCTGCTCTCCTGCATCAGCGCCGCGAGCGTTCTGCTCTGTCTCTGACCCGCGGTCTGCTCGCTCCGGGCGGCTCCCTCCCTTCGGGGAGGGGCCGCCCGGGGTCCTTCCCGTCCCAGGAAAGGCCCGTATGACCTCGCGCGGCGACGACGACCCGGCGGCCGGACACGCGCGCACGCTGCTGCGCGCCGCCACCCGGTACAGCGGGGGGCGCTGCCTGGCGCTGTGCCTGGTGAGCGTCGCCGCGACGGGTGCCGGGCTGCTGCTGCCGGCCGCGCTGGGCCGGGCCCTCGATCTTCTGCTGGCGCACGCCCCCGCCACCGGCTGGGTGCTCTGCTGCGCCGGCCTCGTCCTGCTGCTCGGTCTGCTCGACGCGGTCCAGACCGTCCTCACCGGCACCGTCGACGCCCGTACCACCGCATGGCTGCGCCACCGGCTGACCGGGCACGTCCTGGGCGTCGGGCCGCGCGCCGCGGACCGCTTCGGGTCCGGTGACCTCGTCGCACGCCTGGTCGGCAACGCCGCCGAGGCGGGCACCACGCCGGCGGCCCGCGCGGCGCTCGTGGCCGCGCTGGCCGGCCCCGTCGGCGGGGTGGTGGCGCTGGGTCTGATCGACTGGTGGCTCGCGGCCGTGTTCCTCGCCGGGGCCCCCCTGCTGGCCCTGCTCCTGCGCGCCGTCTCCCGTGACACCTCCGAGAGCGCGTCGCGTTACCAGCGGGCCCAGGGCCGGATCGCGGCCGCGCTGGCGGAGGCCGTCGAAGGCGTGCGCACCGTCCGGGCGGCCGGCACGGAGGGCCGGGAGACGGCCCGGGTGCTGCGGCCGCTGCCCGACCTGTCCCGGGCCGGGCACCGGATGTGGCGGGTGCAGGGTCGGGCCGCCGCCCGGGCGGTCGCCGTGGCACCGCTGCTGCACCTCGCCGTCGTCGCGGTGGCCGGGGTGCTGCTCACCCGGGACCGGCTTTCGGTCGGCGAGGTGCTCGCCGCCTCCCGGTACGCGGTGCTCGCGACGGGCGTCGGTGTGCTGGTCGGCCGGCTCGCGGGTTTGGCGCGGGCCCGGGCCGCGGCCCGGCGTCTGGGTGAGGTCGAGACCGAGCCCGCCCTCATGTACGGCACCCGCGGGTTGCCCGGCGGCCCCGGGCGGCTGGAGCTGCGCGGGGTGACGGCCCGGCGCGGCGGACGCGCCGTGCTGGACGGGGTGGATCTCGACGTGCCGGGCGGCACCACTCTGGCCGTCGTCGGCCGGTCCGGCGCGGGCAAGTCGCTGCTGGCCGCGATCGCCGGCCGGCTGGTCGACCCGGACGCGGGCGAGGTGCTCCTCGACGGGGTGCCGCTGCGCGAGCTGCCGCACGACGACCTGCGCGCCGCCGTGGGCTACGCCTTCGCCCGCCCCGCTCTCCTCGGTGGCACGGTCGGGCAGGCGATCGGCCTCGGTCTGCCCTCCCCCTCCCCCGGCCTGGTCCGGGAAGCGGCCCGCACGGCCCTCGCCGACGACTTCGTCCGCCGGCTCCCCGACGGTTACGACACGCCCGTCACCGACGCCCCGCGCTCCGGCGGCGAGTCCCAACGGCTCGGTCTCGCCCGGGCGTTCGCGCACGGCGGCCGGCTGCTGATCCTCGACGACGCCCTCTCCAGCCTGGACACGGTGACGGAACGCCGCATCACCGACGCCCTGTTCGGCGACGGCCCGGGCCCCACCAGGCTGCTGGTCGCCCACCGGGGCGCGACGGCCGCGTGCGCCGACGCCGTGGCGTGGCTGGACGGGGGGCGGGTGCGGGCCGTGGGGCGGCACGAGGAGTTGTGGCGGCTGGCGGAGTACCGGGCGGTGTTCGGGGACGGTGCGGGCCCCGACGGCCCGGATGCGGACGACGGCGGTGCGCGGCCGGACCCGGACATCCGGGACGGGACGAGCGGGGAGAGCGGCGTGAGCGGTACGAATGGCCCAAGCGGTGCGGATGCCGGGGACGGGGCGAGTGGGGAGGGACGGGACGGCATGAGCGGCCGGACAGGCGCGGATGCCGGGGACGGGGCGCTGACATGACGGCCCGGATCGCTGCGCGCGGACGACCCGGGCGGGATGCGGACCCGACCGCCGGCGCCCCGGCGGGAGCCGCCCTCCCCACCCGGGGCCTGCGTTTCCTGCTGGCCCGTCGGCGGGTCCTGCTGCGGCTCACCGCCTGGTCCGTGCTGGAGGCCGGGCAGACCTTCCTCATCGGGTACGGGCCCGCCCGTGCCCTGGACGAGGGGTTCCTGCGCGGGCGGGCGGATGTCGGACTGGTCTGGCTGGCCGTGACCGGGCTGGGTGTCCTGCTCGGCGCGTACGGGACCGCCCGGGTCTACGCCGCCGTCGCCGCGCTGGTCGAACCGCTTCGGGACCGGCTCGTGGAACGGGTGGTCACCCGCGGGGTGCGGACCGGGGACGCGGGTTCCCTGTCCGGGCTCACCCAGCAGGTGGAGATCGCCCGGGACACCTTCGCCGGACTGGTCATGGTCTCCCGCTCCTTCGTGTTCACCGCGGCCGGTGCCCTGGCCGGCCTGTTCGCGCTCGCTCCGCCGCTCCTGCTGGTCGTGGGGCCGCCCCTGGTCGTCGGCATGGCGCTGTTCGCCGCGACGCTGCGACCGCTCGCCCGGCGGCAGGAGAGGTTCCTGGTCGCCGACGAGGCCCTGGCCGGTGACCTCGGCACCGTCGGCCCGGGCCTGCGGGACATCACGGCGACCGGCGCGGAGGCGCAGATCGCCACCGGCACCGGGGAACGGATCGAGGCGGAGCTGCGGGCGGCCCGCGCCCTGGCCCACTGGGGCGTACTGCGCGTGGCGTCCCTGACGATCGGCGGCCAGCTGCCGATCGTGCTGCTGCTCGCCGCCGGACCCTGGCTGCTGTCCCACGGCGTCACCGCGGGAGCCCTGGTCGGCGCCCTCGCCTACGTCACCCAGTCCCTGCTCCCGGCCCTGCGCAACCTGATCCACGGCCTGGGCACGAGCGGCTCCCGCCTGACGGTGGTGCTGCGCAGGCTGACCGGGCCGGACACCGGCGCGGTCAGCCCCCCGAAGGGCCGGCCCGGGCCTTCCACCGCCACCGCGGACTCCGGCACCCCGCCCCCCGCCCTCTCCCTCGCCTGCGTCACCTTCGCCTACGGTCCCGCCAGCGCGCCCGTCGTCCGGGATCTCGATCTCACGCTCCCGCCCGGCACGCACCTGGCGGTCGTCGGTCCCAGCGGCGCCGGAAAGTCCACGCTCACCGCGCTCGTGGCGGGGCTGCTCGCCCCCTCGCACGGCACGATCCGGGTCGGCGGACACCCCGTGCCCGGCCCGGAGGCCGCCGCCGCGCGGGTACTCATCCCGCAGGAGGCGTACGTCTTCAGCGGCACCCTGGCCGAGAACCTCGCGTATCTGCGGCCCGGTCCGGTTCCCGCGCAGGAGTTGCTGGCCGCGGCCGAGGCGGTTGGCCTCACCCCGCTGGCCGAGCGGCTCGGAGGGCTCGACGCCCGGGTCGATCCGGCGACGCTGTCGGCCGGCGAGCGGCAGCTGGTCGCACTGACCCGGGCCTATCTGTCGCACGCCCCGCTCGCCCTGCTGGACGAGGCGACCTGCCATCTGGACGCCGCGACGGAGGAGCGGGCGGAGCGGGCGTTCGCCGCGCGGCCGGGCGGGACCCTGGTGGTCGTGGCCCACCGCATCAGCTCGGCCCGCCGCGCCGGCCGGGTCCTGGTGATGGACGGCCGGAGCACGGCGTACGGCGGTCATGAGGAGCTGATGCGGTCCTCCGCGCTGTACCGGGACCTCGTCGGGAGCTGGACTCCGGCGCCGGCCCGACGGGAATCAGAGCCAGCCCTGGCCCTGCGAGATGCGTATCGCGTCGACGCGGTTGCGGGCCCCGGTCTTGCGGGTGATGGCCGCCATGTAGTTGCGCACCGTACCGCGGGACAGGTGCAGGCTCCCGGCGATCTCCGCGATGGAGGCTCCCTCGGCAGCGAGGGATAACACGCTCAGTTCTCTGCGGGTCAGCGGCATCTCCGCCGCCTGGAGGAACCCGAAGCCCAGCGAGTCGTTGACGAAACGTTCCCCCTCGGCAACGCGGCGGATCCCGCGCACCAGATTCTGCGGGGACCCCTCCTTGTCCACGTAGCCGAGCGCCCCCGCCTCGGCCGCCCGCTTCAGCAGGCCCGGCCGGTTGGCGGTGGCGAGCACGAGTAATCGGGGACGCACGCGCTCCGGGCCCGGCCGGCACAGGTCACCCAGCGGAGGGATGCCGTAGGAGTCCGCGCACTCCAGGTCCGCCGCGCACACGTCCGGCCGGACGGATCGCACCGCGCCCGGCGCGCCGCGCCACGACGTGTCGTGCACCGCCAGGTCGCTCTCGCGCCGCAGCCACTCAGCCAGTACCGACCGCACCAGACACTCGTCGTGCACCAGAAGCACCCGGATCACTGCCACCCCTCCGCTCGACATACGCCCCCTCGTCCTGTTGAGCGCGTGCCCCATTGTTCGCGACCGTGACCCTGCGTGGGCGCGGAGAACCGGCCATCAGGGTGCGCGGGGGCGCACGCCCAGCGCCCGTACGCCCGGCCACGCTTCGACTACGGGGGCATGGGTCGGGGCAGTCGGGGTATGCGGGCTTTGCCTCCGGGACCGGAGCCCCTGTGACCGACGGTAACCAGACCCGTCGCGGAACCGCTCGTCGTGCGGGACCGGCCCTCAGGGGGGAGATTTGTTCCTGGACCCGGTCGCGCGGCCGTGCGAGGAGGTGGTCGGCGTGTCCGACGGGCAGTCGTCCACGCAGGCGCCGGCCGCCGCCAGAACGCCGGTCGGCCGGCCCCTGCTCTCCTTGGCGCTGGCCTCGATGATGGACGAGGTGCACGCCCACTCCGGCGCGGTGTACCTGATGTCACCGGACCAGCCGGTGCTGGAGATGGCCGTGATGGCCGGTCTGCCCCGGGCGTTCGCGGCCCCCTGGGAGCGGGTGGGCCTGAACGCCCCGATCCCGGTCGCCGACGCGGCGCGCGAGCGGCGGCTGGTGTGGGTCGGCGGCGAGGAGGAGATGGCCCGCCACTACCCGCGGATCGCCGTGGTGCTGCCCTACCCGTTCGCCCTGGCCGCGGTGCCGGTCGCCACCGAGTCCACCGTGTACGGCGCGGTCTTCGTGACCTGGCCGGGCGCGCATCCGGCGGAGATGTCCGACCACGAACGCGAGCACCTGACCGCGGCCTGCGGACGGCTGGCGGTCCGGCTGGAGCGGGCCGCCGAGCACAGCATTCCGCCGCACCCCGAGACCGACATGCTGGCCTCCCCCCTGGTGAGCGGGCTTGCCGGCTCGCTGGGCACGGTCGAGGCGGCCCGGATGGTGAGCCGGCTGCCCTACGGACTGGTCTCACTGGACCTGCACGGGCGCGTCGGCTTCGTCAACGCGGCGGCCGGTGAGCTGCTGAACGTCCCCGTCAGCCGGCTGCTCGGCACCCAGCTGTGGGCGTCGGTGCCCTGGCTCAACGACCCGGTGTACGAGGACCGTTACCGGGCCGCGCTGCTGAGCCAGCACGTCACCTCGTTCGTGGCGCTGCGCCCGCCCGGTGAATGGCTGTCGTTCCGGCTCTATCCGAGCACGACGGGCCTGAGCGTGCGCATCACCAGGTCCCGGGCCGTGTCCCGGATGAACCGGACCGCGCCGCCGCCCGACGGGGCGCCGTCCCGTCTGGTCACCATCTCGCAGGTGCTGGACCTGGCCGGCGCGCTGACCGAGGCCGTGGGGGTGCAGGACGTGGTGCAGCTGGTCGCGGACGAGATCGCCCCGGCCGTGGGCAGCCAGGCCCTGGTCGTGCTGGGCTCGCGCGCGAACCGGCTGCGGGTGCTCGGGCATCGCGGCTACCGGGACCCGCACGTGGTGGAACGGTTCGACGGGATGCCCCTGACCGAGTCGACACCCGGCACCCAGGTGCTGCGGACGGGCGTGCCCGCGTTCTTCGAGTCGCAGGAGCAGATGGAGCGCCTGTACCCGGCGCGGCTCGCGACCCCAGACGGGTTCGCGGCCTGGGCCTACCTGCCACTGATCGCCCAGGGCCGCCCGGTGGGGACCTGCGTGCTCTCCTACGCCGAGCCCCACTCCTTCCCGACGGAGGAGCGGGCGGTGATGACCAGCATGGCCGGACTGATCGCGCAGGCGCTGGAGCGGGCCCTGCTCTACGACGCCAAGCACCGGCTCGCGCACGGCCTCCAGGAGGCGCTGCTGCCGCACTCCCTGCCGTCGCTGCCCGGCATCGAGGCGGTCGGCCGCTATGTGCCGGCCACTCAGGGCATGGACATCGGCGGCGACTTCTACGACCTGGTCGGCGCCCAGGGGACCGCGGCCGCGGTGATCGGGGACGTCCAGGGCCACAACGTGACGGCGGCCGGGCTGATGGGGCAGGTCCGCACCGCGGTGCGCGCGTACACGACCGTGGGGCAGGCTCCCGAGGAGGTCATGCGCAGCACCAACCGGCTGCTGCTCGACCTGGGGGCCGATCTCTTCGCCAGCTGCCTGTACCTGCGGCTCGACCCGGAGCACGGACGGGCCGTGATGTCCCGGGCCGGGCACCCCCCGCCGCTGCTGAGACGGCCGGACGGCAAGGTGCGCGTCCTCGACCTGGCGGGCGGCCCGCTGCTGGGCATCGACGCCTCGGCGGTGTATCCGACGACGGAGGTCGCCCTGCCCCCCGGTTCGCTGCTCGTCCTCTACACGGACGGGCTGGTCGAATCGCCCGGCACGGACTTCGAGGAGGCCCTCGCGGACCTGGGCCGGCGTCTGGCCGCCGCCGGGGACCTGCCGCTGGACGAACTGGCCGACAGTCTCGTCCACCAGGAGCGGCCCCACACGGAGGGGGAGGAACGGCTCGACGACATCGCCCTGTTGCTGATCAGGGCCGTCGGGTAGCTCCCCGGGCACAGCGCTGCGCACACGCCGGTGGCCGGCCCGGTCCCGCCAGGAAGGGGGCGGGACCGGGCCGGCGGCGTCGGGCCGGCTGCCGACGGCTCGAGGAGGGTCAGCGGGACTCGGTCAGACCGGAGTCGTCCTCGACGCCCTGCCCCGCGTCCTGACCCGCGCCCTGTCCCTGGCCCTGACCCGCGCCCTGACCCTGGCCCTGGCCCACGCCCTGACCGGCACCGGCGCCCGCTTCGTCACCACCGGCCTGCTCACCGGCTCCGGCTTCCTGGCCGGCACCGGCCTCCTCACCGGCACCGGCTTCCTCGCCCGCGCCCGCACCGGCTTCCTCGCCCGCGCCCGCACCGGCTTCGTCACCGGCGCCGCCGCCCGCGGCACCGCCCGCGCCGAGGGTCGCGCCGACCGCCTCCAGGGCGGTGGTCACCGGCTGGAAGAACGTCTCGCCGCCGACCGTGCAGTCGCCGCTGCCGCCGGAGGTCAGGCCGATGGCGAGACCGTCCTGGGTGAACAGCGAGCCGCCGCTGTCGCCGGGTTCGGCGCAGACGTCTGTCTGGATGAGGCCGGTGACCGTGCCCTCCGGGTAGTTCACCGTGGCGTCGAGGCCGAGGACCTGGCCGTCGTTGAGCCCGGTGGTGCTGCCCATCCGGAAGACCTGCTGACCGACCGTCGCCTCGGCGGCCTCGGTGATCGGGACGGTCTGGTTACCGGTGTTGACCTCGCTGGGCGCCTCGGTCGCCGGGTCGTCGTACTTCACGAGTGCGAAGTCGCCGTTGCCGGGGAAGGTCGACTGGTCGACCGTGGCGATCGGCTGGCCGCCCTGGCTGTCGGACCACTCGTTGCCGCCGAGGGTGCAGTGACCTGCGGTCAGGAAGGCCGGGGAGCCGTCGCCCGCGGTGACGTTGAAGCCGAGGGAGCAGCGCGAGCCGCCCGCGAAGATGGCGTCGCCTCCGGAGACGAACGGCTTGAAGGTGCCGGAGGACTTCTTGATGGTGGCCATGTCGGAGCCGAGCTCCTTCACGGTGCTCTCCAGTCTGTCCCACTTGGCACCGGTCACGGTGCTGTCCGCGGTCACCAGGAGCTTGTTCGTGCGCGGGTCGATCGACCACGAGGTGCCCGCGATGGTCGCCTCGGACTTCAGCGTCGCCGCCCCGTCCTGAAGCTCCGACCAGCTGTTCTCCACCTCGCGGACCTTCGCGCCGGCCGCCTTCGCCTGCACGATCACGTTGTTGTTGTCGCCCGGTACGACGTTGACGACGAGCTGCTGGTTGTCGCCGTCGTAGTAGGAGCCGCCGAACGCCTCACCGAGGAGCCCGGAGAGCTGCGAGGCGAGATCCGAGGCGTCGCCCGCCTTCAGGGTCTTCGGCGCGGCCGCCGCGTCGTCGGACGATCCGTCCTGCGAGGCGTTGGCGTTGGGGAGCAGGATCGCGGCCGCGCCGAGCGCCACCACGCTGCCCGCCGCTATCGCGGCCTTGCGCTTCGGAATTCGCTTGTGACTCAAACTTCTCTCCTCCTGGGGAACGGAGTAGGTGCCGCCGTCCGGCAGCTTCTGGGGGGCGCCTGGATGGCTGTTGGTACGCACGGGCCGCACGGGGCGTTCAATTCCGATTGCAAGTAGTCCCTTCGCACCGCGGAATCAGCCAACTCCCGCTGTCCGCACGGCGACCGCGTGGTCCGTGACCGCCCCGCTCACAGGGGCCGCTGCGGCAGGCCCGACCCGCCGGACCGCGGAGAGCCATGGCCGGATGACGGCGTTTCAGCAACGGAGGCCGCTCCGGCCCGGCGGAACAGAACGCTCCGTATCCGGTCCGAAACGATCTGTCGCCATCACGCGGTCGAATCCCGGCTTCAGCGAATCTGCACATCGAATGCTCAACCCGGTCACCGAAATGAGGGTTGTCCACACCCCGGCCGCGTAGGTCACGCCTTTGGGGCGGGAGTGCCGGATTCGCCGCCCCTCCGGGCAAGGGCCCTGATGCGCCGATGCCGTGTCGCATGTGAAGAAGTCGCCGCCAAGCGGTGCGCAGACCTGCACGGTTCGGTGCCGCTGGGGCGCAAGTTCCCTGGTGAGGGGGGCGGTTGATTGGAAGTGCGGAACCGCAGCGTGCTTTGATCCATCGCACCGCGGGGGCCGCTCAGGGCATTCGGAAACGGATGCCCGGTGCTCGCGGTCGCGGCCGTCATCTGTCCCCAGAGGGGGCCGCTCCCCCCTTGTGAGATATCCATATGAAGGGAAGTTCCATCATGAACTCCACCCCCCAGGTTGAGACCGTTGAGATCGCCGACGCCGAGCTCGACGCCGTCTCCGGTGGCCTCGCCGTGAACGCCGTGAACACCGTCACCGACACGGTTGACAGCATCGCCCCGGTCTCCGGCCTGGTGAACACCGTCGTCGGCACCGTCGAGGGCGCCACCGGCCTGAACACGGCCCCGGTCACCAACCTGGTCGCCGGTCTCTGATCGAGCCCCAGTGCCGTTGAGTCCCGGAGCCGCAGCCGGCGGTTCCGGGTTCTTCGGGTTCCATACGCACTTCGTCCACCGGTGAGGGAAGTTCCTTGCAGTTCCGCCAACAGGCCCTCGCCAAGCTCCAGTCACCGGAGGAACTCGACCTCCCGGTGCGCTTCGCCCGCCCGCAGGGCTGGCTCGTGCTCTCGGTGACCGTGGTCGCCATGGCCGCCGCCTCGGTGTGGGCGGTGACCGGCTCGGTGACCTCCACCGTCAGCGCGCCCGCCATCCTCACCCACGGGCAGGGCAGCTACCTCCTCCAGAGCCCCGTCGCGGGCCAGGTCACGGCAGTGCTGGCCGAGCAGGGCCAGCAGGTGCCCGCGGGCTCCCCCGTGCTCAAGGTCCGTACGGCCAAGGGCGATGCGGTCGTCCGCACGCTCGACGCGGGCCGTGTCTCCGCACTCGCCGCGACCGTCGGGCAGATCATCCAGACCGGCGCGAACGTCGCCGCCGTCGAGAAGGTCGCCCGCCCGAAGGACCCGCTCTACGCGACCGTGTACGTCCCCGCCGAGAACGCCGCCTCGATCCCCGACGACGCGGCCGTGGACCTGACCGTGCAGTCGGTGCCGACGCAGGAGTACGGCGTGCTGCGCGGCCATGTGAAGTCGGTGGACCGCTCTGCCCAGTCCCCGCAGCAGATCGCCGCGTTCCTCGGGGACAGCCAGCTGGGCGAGCAGTTCACGAAGAAGGGCAGGCCCGTGGCCGTGACGGTCCGGCTGGACACCTCCTCCGACACGAAGAGCGGCTACCGGTGGTCGTCCGCTGACGGGCCTCCGTTCAAGCTGACCTCCATGACCCTGGCCTCCGGTTCGATCCGGCTGGCCGACCAGCACCCCGTCGACTGGCTGCTGCCGTGAGCGCGACCGCCCAGGAGCCCCGGAGCCGGCGCCGCGCCGCCCCGCCGAAGCGCAAGGTGCCCAAGGCCCGGGCCAAGACCGTCCGCACCCCCACCGTGCTCCAGATGGAGGCCGTCGAGTGCGGCGCCGCCTCCCTGGCGATGGTGCTCGGCCACTACGGCAAGCATGTACCGCTGGAGGAACTGCGCATCGCCTGTGGTGTCTCCCGGGACGGCTCGCGCGCCAGCAACCTCCTGAAGGCGGCCCGCTCCTACGGCCTGACGGCCAAGGGCATGCAGATGGACCTGGCCGCCCTCGCCGAGGTGAAGTCGCCGGCGATCCTGTTCTGGGAGTTCAACCACTACGTCGTATACGACGGCATGGGACGGCGTTTCGGCCGCCGTGGCGTCTACATCAACGACCCCGGCAAGGGCCGCCGGTTCGTCCCCATGGAGGACTTCGACGGCAGCTTCACCGGTGTCGTCCTGGTGATGGAACCGGGTGAGGATTTCGCCAGGGGCGGCCGCAAGCCCGGCGTCCTGGGCGCGATGCCCGCCCGGCTGCGCGGCACGGCGGGCACGATGCCCGCCGCCGTCCTGGCGAGTCTGCTGCTGGTGGCGGTCGGCGCCGCGGTGCCCGCGCTGAGCCGCACCTACATCGACGAGTTCCTGATCGGCAACCAGACCTCGCTGCTCGGCGTGCTGTTCACGTCGATGGCGGCGTGCGTGCTGCTCACCGTCGTGCTGACCTGGCTGCAGCAGGCCAACCTGCTGCGCGGCCGCATCATCTCCTCCACGCTCTCCAGCGCCCGCTTCCTGCGGCATCTGCTGCGGCTTCCGGTGACGTTCTTCTCCCAGCGCAGCCCGGCCGACCTCGTGCAGCGCCTGCAGTCCAACGACGCGGTGTCCGAGACCCTGTCCCGCGACCTCGCCGCGGCGGGCGTGGACGCGATCGTGGTCGTGCTGTACGCGGTGCTGCTCTACACCTACGACCCGCAGCTGACGTTCGTCGGCATCGGCGTGGCCCTGCTGAACGTCGTCGCCATGCGGGTCGTCATCCGGCTGCGGGCGACGCGCACGGCGAAGCTGCGCGCGGACACGGCACGCCTGACCAACACCGCCTACACCGGCCTCCAGCTCATCGAGACGATGAAGGCGACCGGCGGCGAGGACGGCTACTTCCGCAAGTGGGCGGGGCAGCACGCCACCACCCTGGAGGAGCAGCAGCGGCTCGGCGTGCCGAGTGCCTGGCTGGGGGTGGTCGCGCCGACGCTCGCCACCCTCAACAGCGCGCTGATCCTGTGGATCGGCGGCATGCGGGCGGTCGAGGGGCACATCTCGGTCGGTCTGCTGGTCGCCTTCCAGGCCCTGGTCACCCGGTTCACGGCCCCGCTGACCCGGCTGAACGGCGTCGCGGGCCGCATCCAGGACTTCGCGGCGGACGTGGCCCGGCTGAAGGACGTGGAGAACTTCAAGGCCGACCCGCTCTACGGCCGCCCCGGCTCCGGCGAGTCCACGCGCCGCCTCCAGGGCCATGTCGAGCTGGAGAACATCACGTTCGGCTACAGCCCGCTCGACAAGCCCCTGCTCACCGGCTTCGACCTGACGGTCGGTCCGGGGCAGCAGGTCGCGCTGGTGGGCGGCTCGGGCAGCGGCAAGTCGACGGTGTCCCGGATGATCTCCGGGCTGTACGCGCCGTGGGAGGGCGTGATCCGCATCGACGGACAGCGCATCGACGACATCCCGCGGGGGGCGCTGGCCGCCTCGGTCTCCTTCGTCGACCAGGACGTGTTCCTCTTCGAGGGCACCGTCCGCGACAACGTGGCGCTGTGGGACCCGTCGATCCCCGACGAGGCGGTGGAGGACGCGCTGCGCGACGCCGCGCTGCTCGACGTGATCACCCGCCGCCCGGGCGGCATCCACAGCAGGGTCGAGCAGGACGGCCGCAACTTCTCCGGCGGGCAGCGCCAGCGCCTGGAGATCGCCCGGGCGCTGGTGCGCCGGCCGAGCATCCTGGTGCTCGACGAGGTGACGAGCGCGCTGGACGCGGAGACCGAGCAGATCGTGATGGACAACCTGCGCCGGCGCGGCTGCGCCTGTGTGGTGATCGCACACCGGCTGAGCACGGTGCGCGACAGCGACGAGATCGTCGTCCTGCAGCACGGCACGGTCGTGGAGCGGGGACGGCACGAGGACCTGGTGGCCCGCGGCGGCGCGTACGCGGCACTGGTCAGGGAGCGGTGACATGACGGCCGTTCACGAAGGGCACGGCGGCGACCTGGTGCTGGGCGCCTTCGGGCAGATGGGTGCGCGCATCGACTGCGCCGGGTTCAACCGCCTCGACCTCGAAGGGCCGCAGGTGCTGTGGCTGGTCGCCTCCGGCGCCGTGGATCTGTTCGCGGTCGACGCCGGGCAGCAGGGCCACTGGCACCATCTGGGCCGGCTGGAGGCGGGCTCGCTGGTGCTCGGCCCGGTACCGGGCCCGCAGCACACCCTGGTGGCCCGGCCGTTGCGGGACTGCGTGGTGCACCGCATCGGCCTGCGCGAGCTGTACCAGCCGGCCAACACGGCGACCTGGTCGTACGACGAGTACGGCAACCCGCAGTACGTGCCGCCGACGACGAGTCCGCTGGAGTACGCGCTCGCCCTCGGGGTCGGCCGCAGCCTGTCGATCCTCTTCCAGGCGCCGATGGCCACCGAGCGGGCCGCCGCGCTCACCGACGACGACGTGTTCTGGATGCAGGTGCCGCCGGGCAGCGTGCAGTACGGCTCGCTGTACGGCGCGGAGGCCGCGGCCGACCTGCTGATGGACCCCGCGCTGTGGCAGTCCATGGTCGACCAGCAGTACCGGCTGCTGACCACGCTCGACCGCTGGATCGAGCAGCTGGAGCGCACCCACGAGACGCGCACCGCCGAGGGCATCAAGGCCGGTGAGGCGGTGCGCGCCCAGGCCGACCGGACGCTGCTCGCCTCCATCGGCAAGCGCTCCTCGAAGCGCACGACCGCGGCCGACGCGGACGCCACGTACGCGGCCTGCAAGCTGGTCGGGCAGGCGGCCGGGATCCGGATCACCGAGCCGACCCAGAAGGGCACCGGCGGGGACCGTCTCGACCCGGTCGAGCAGGTCGCCCTGGCCTCCCGAGTCCGTACCCGGGCCGTACGGCTCGACGGCCGCTGGTGGCGGGACGACGTGGGGCCGCTGGTCGGTCAGCGGGCCCTGTCGGGTGCGCCGGTGGCGCTGCTGTGGCGGCGCGGCGGCTATGTGGCGGTGCATCCGTCGACCGGCCGGGAGACGCCGATCGAGAAGGCCAACGCCGAGGAGTTCGAGCCGCGCGCGGTGATGTTCTACCGTCCGCTGCCGGAGAGGCGGCTCGGTCCGCTGGGGCTGCTGCGGTTCTGCATGCGGGGCATGCGCGGTGACCTGACGGGTCTGCTGCTGAGCGGTCTGGTGACGGTGGCGATCGGCGCGCTCGTGCCGATCGCGACGGGCAAGGTGCTGGGCGAGTTCGTGCCGAAGGCACAGACGGGCCTGATCGTGCAGGTGTGTCTCGCGGTGATGCTGAGCAGTGTGGTGGCCGCGGCCTTCATGCTGTTGCAGAACCTGACGATCCTGCGGATCGAGGGCCGGATCGAGGCCACGCTCCAGCCGGCGGTGTGGGACCGGCTGCTGAGGCTGCCGACGAAGTTCTTCACCGAACGCTCAACGGGCGAACTGGCCAGCGCGGCCATGGGCATCAGCTCGATCCGCAGGCTGCTGGCGGGAGTCGGGCCGACGGTCGCCCAGTCGGTGACGATCGG
Source organism: Streptomyces sp. WAC04114 (assembly GCF_019733245.1). Lineage (NCBI taxonomy): Bacteria > Bacillati > Actinomycetota > Actinomycetes > Kitasatosporales > Streptomycetaceae > Streptomyces > Streptomyces sp. WAC04114. Next base: position 10,835 of record NZ_JAIGQA010000028.1, on the reverse strand, counting down.
CGCGATGAATCTGGGGCTGCTGTTCTGGTTCAGCGTGCCGATGGCGATGGCCGCGATCGGCATGCTCGTCGTCATCGCCGCCGTGTTCCTGGGACTGGGGTTGTGGCAGGTGCGCTGGCAGCGGCGTCTCGTGGTGCTCTCCAACAAGCTGAACAACCAGGCGTTCCAGACGCTGCGGGGCCTGCCCAAGCTGCGGGTGGCCGCCGCCGAGAACTACGCGTACGCCGCGTGGGCGTCGGAGTTCGCGCGCAGCCGGGAGCTCCAGCAGAAGGTCGGCCGCATCAAGAACCTCACGACGGTGCTGGGCGCGGTGTATCTGCCGCTGTGCACGCTGCTGATGTTCATGCTGCTGGCCGGTCCGGCCCGGGGGTCGATGTCGGCGGCGGCGTTCCTCACCTTCAACACCTCGGTGACGATGGTGCTGACCTCCGTCACGCAGCTGACGGGCTCTTTCGTCTCGGCGGTGGCCGCGCTGCCGCTGTTCGAGGAGATCAAGCCCGTGCTGGACGCGACGCCGGAGGTGCGCACGGCGAGCACCCGGCCGGGTCCGCTGACCGGGGCGATCGAGGCGCGGCGGGTGTCCTTCCGCTACTCGGACGACGGCCCGCTGGTCCTGGACGACGTGTCGTTCGAGGTGCGGCCGGGCGAGTTCGTCGCGATCGTCGGCCCGAGCGGCTGCGGAAAGTCGACGCTGCTGCGGCTGCTGATCGGCTTCGACCGGCCCGTGTCGGGCAGCGTCCTCTACGACGGGCAGGACCTGGCAGCCCTCGACCAGTCGGCGGTGCGCCGCCAGTGCGGTGTGGTGCTCCAGCACGCTCAGCCGTTCACCGGTTCGGTCCTGGACGTCATCTGCGGCACCGAGCCGTATACGCCGGAGGAGGCGATGGCGGCGGCCGAGATGGCCGGTCTCGCCGAGGACATCAAGCGGATGCCCATGGGGCTGCACACCATCGTCGCGGGCAGCGGAGCCGTCTCCGGCGGCCAGCGCCAGCGGCTGATGATCGCCCAGGCGCTGATCCGCCGGCCGCGCATCCTCTTCTTCGACGAGGCGACCAGCGCGCTCGACAACGAGACGCAGCGCACGGTCATCGAGAGCACCAAGGCCCTCAACGCCACTCGGATCGTCATCGCGCACCGGCTGTCGACCGTGCTGGACGCCGACCGGGTCGTGGTGATGGAGGAGGGCAAGGTCATCCAGCAGGGCCCGCCGGCGCAGCTGCTCGCCGACACCGGGGGCCGGCTGCACGAGCTGGTGCGGCGTCAGATGGCGTGAGCCGGTCAGTCCAGTCCGGGCACCGGCGCGCCGGAGGGCACCCCCGCCGCGACATAGGCGGCGTAGAGCTCCTTCCAGGGCGCGTCGGCCCCGGCGTGCGGACCGGCGGTCTCCTCGCCGCGCGCCCTGGCGTCGAGCGCGGCCAGGCACACCTCCCAGCCGGCGCCGTTGCGGGCGGCGCTGTCCCGGGCGTCGAGGACGTTGGTGAGCGTGAGGCGGGTGCTCTTCTCGCCGGCTTCCTCCAGGTCGAAGCGGAGTTCGTCCCCGCCCCACTCGAACGCCAGGTGATGGGGCGGGTCGACGGCGAGGACCCGGCCGGTGGAGTCCTCCATGTGCGGGTCACCGCCGAACCGGACGGTGCCGCCGGGGCGCAGCTCGATCTCGGCGCGGGAGGGGAACCAGCGCTCCAGCTCGTCCGCGTCGGTGACGAACTGCCAGACGCGGTCCACGGGATGGTCGTAGAGGCGGCTGAAGCGGACGGCGGGACGGCCGTCGTCCAGGGTCAGATAGGTGCCGGTGAGGTCGGCGGTCATGGCGGATCAGTCCTTCGGTGGGGTGGTTCGGGGGCGTCCGGCGTCTCGTCGAGGCGGCGGCCCAGCGTGTCGAGGCTCTTGTTCCAGAGCGCGCGATAAGGGGCGAGCCAGGCGTCCAGGGCGGCGATCGGGGCGGGGTCGAGGGAGTGGACACGGCGCTGCGCGTCCTGCCGCACCCGGACCAGGCCCGCCTCGCGCAGCACCTTGAGGTGCTTGGAGGTGCTCGGCTGGCTCAGTCCGCACGCCTCGACGATCTCACCGACGGACCTTGGCCGCTCCAGGAGCAGCGCGACGATGGCCCGCCGGTGGGGATCGGCGAGCGCGGTCCAGAGGGCGGCGTCGGACATGAGTCCAATATGCCTCTGCCGTTATATGCGCGTCAAGGAATACAAGCGGGTCACTGCTCGTTCCCGCGCTCCCCGCTCAGGGCCCGCCGGTGGCGTGTCCGCGGCGTTGCCGCGCGCGGCCTGTTGGCGGGCCCCGTGAGTGGGTACCCACCGCCCATGCGGATCAGCGTGGTGGATGTGGGATCGAACACGGTCAGACTCGTGGTCGCGGACGCGGCGGACGGAGTGCCGCTGCCCGTGCACACCGCCAAGTGGCGGCTGAGGCTGTCCGAGCAGGTCACACCGGGGGGACCCGTCCCGGAGCAGGCCGTGGAGCAACTCGTCGACGCGGTGGCCGAGGCGAGCAGGACCGCCACCCGGTGGGGTGCGGCCGGCCCGCCGGCGTTCGCGACCGCCGTGGTGCGCAACGCGCCGAACCGGCAGGAGGTGCTGCGCACCGTCCGCGCCCGTACGGGCGTCGACCTGTGCACCCTGCCGGGCGAGGTCGAGGCCGAACTGACGTTTCTCGGGGCGCGGCGCTGGATGGGCTGGCGGTCGGGGCCACTCGCCCTGCTCGACATCGGCGGCGGCACCCTCGAAGTCGCCTTCGGGCGCGGGCGGTTGCCCGACTTCGTGGCGTCGCTGCCGCTGGGCGCGCGGCGGTTGACGCACGAGTTCTTCGCGGACGAGGACCCGCCGTCGCCGGAGCGGGTGCGGGCACTGCGCCGCAAGGTCCGCCATCAACTGCGGGACGTCGCGGCGCGGATCCGCTGGGAGGGGCCGCGCACCGCGGTCGCCACCTCCCGCACCTTCCAGCAGCTCGGTCGGCTGTGCGGCGCCGCACCCGGACGCCACGGCCCGTTCGTGGACCGGCAGTTGCACCGCTCCGAGCTGCGGGAGGCGATCACCCGGCTGGCCGCCCTGCCCGCCGCGGAACGCGCGCACCTGCCCGGCATCTCCGCCCCGCGCGCCGCACAGAGCCTGGCGGGAGCGGTGGTCGGACACACCGCGCTGAAGCTGACCGGCATCAAGGCCGTCACGGTCTGTCCCTGGGCGATCCGCGAGGGCGTGCTGCTGCGCCACATCGAGGACGGCCCCTCCTGGTGGGCGGAGGTCACCCGCCGCAGCTTGGAGGCCGCTCCTCCCGACCCGGTGCCGCTGCGGATCGCCGCCGCCTCCGGCTGACCGGCCGAGCCCGTCACGGGGCTGTACCGAACGCAGGAACAGGAAGGAGACCCCCATGTCCCAGCACAAGGATCACCGCGACGACCAGCACGGCAAGCCGCCCGAGACGGCGCTCGAAGAGGTGCTGCGCGAGGTCGAGGACGCCGAGAACCGCACCCGCGACTCCGCGGAGGAGCGCCGCCACCGGGGCGAGGCCGGGGAGGCCATCACCCCCAATCCGCGTGCGCAGGAGGAGTCCGAGGGGGACTGAGGAGGACTGAGGAGGACCGGGCCGGGCTACTGGGGTGGCGGCCCGAGCGGTCGCGCCGCCGGGGCGCGCGCCACACCCAGTAGGTTGGCCGCCATGGCCCGCCCGGTCGAGCGCGACCAGTCGTGGCCCCGCTCGGCGTCGAGGAAGCTCGGCCCGGGGCCGGCCCCTGGTTCCCGTACGTCCACGCCTGGCCGGGGATCGTGTACCCGATGTCCTCCAGGCCGCCGGTGATCTCGTTGGGGTGCCCGGTCGCCGGGCGGGTACCCGGTGCGCATGGAGCACGAAGGACCACGACTGCCGACCCCGCGCGGCCCGCTGAGCAGGGGTGTCGACGCGTATCTGCGGGGCACGGGCCGCCTGCCCCGCCTCGAGGAGGTCGCCCGCGCCGAGGTGTACGGCGACGACCTCCAGCTCGCCCTGTACCTCTGCTACGAGCTGCACTACCGCGGCTTCGCGGAGGTCCCCGCCGAGCGTGAGTGGGATCCCGGCCTGTTGCGCGTCCGCGCGGCCATGGAGCAGCGCTTCCTGTCCGCGCTGCGCGCCGACGCCCACGTCCACGAGAGCGTGGAGGAGGCGCTGGCCGGCCTGCTGGTCGAGCCCGTCGAGGGCACCGGTGTGTCCCACTTCCTGCGCACCGAAGGCGAACTGTGGCAGGTGCGCGAGTACGCGGCCCAGCGCTCCCTGTACCACCTGAAGGAGGCGGATCCGCATGCCTGGGTGCTGCCGCGGCTGTGGGGCCGGGCGAAGGCGGGGATGGCCGCGGTGGAGTTCGACGAGTGGGGCGGCGGCCGGGCGGAGCGCGTGCACGCGGCCCTGTTCGCCGACCTGATGACGGATCTGGGCCTGGACACCACGTACGGCCGCTATCTCGACGCCGCGTCCGCCGAGGCCCTGGTCACCGTGAACATGATGTCCCTGTTCGGGCTGCACCGGGCCCTCAGGGGCGCCCTGGTCGGGCACTTCGCGACGGTCGAGATCACCTCGTCACCGGGGTCGCGGCGGCTCGCCGAGGCGATGCGCCGCACGGGCGCCGGACCCGCGGCCGAGCACTTCTACGACGAGCACGTCGAAGCCGACGCGGTCCACGAGCAGGTGGTGCGTCACGACGTCATCGGCGGACTGCTGGAGCAGGAGCCGCAGCTCGCCTCCGACGTCGCCTTCGGCATCGACGCCACCGAGTTCGTCGAGGAGCGCCTCGGCGCCCGGCTGCTCACCGACTGGCGTGCGTCACGTTCGTCACTTCGTACACCGCTTGCCCGGGAAGCAGCTCATATCTCCTGATTACCGGGGTACTCGACGTCCGTGATTGCACTGGTACCCCCGGGCGTGTACGCCCCGCAGGAGGACACCGAGCTGCTCGCCGGTGCCCTGTTCGACGAGCCGCTGCCTCCGGGTGCGGAGGTCCTCGACGTGGGCACCGGCAGCGGCGCGCTGGCCCTGGAGGCCGCGCGCCGGGGCGGCCGTGTGACCGCCGTGGACGTGTCCTGGAGCGCCGTGTGGGCCGCGCGGCTGAACGCCCGGCTCGCGGGGCTCCCGGTCCACATCCGGCACGGGAACCTTTTCGAACCCGTGCACGGAGAAACGTTCGATCTGATCCTGGCCAACCCGCCGTACGTGCCGGCGCCGGACGGTCGTCGCAGGCCGCCGCGGGGCGCGGCCCGGGCCTGGGACGCGGGCGGCGACGGACGGATGGTCGTCGACCGCATCTGCCGGGAGGCGCCCGGCCTGCTGCGGCCGGGCGGGGTGCTGCTGCTCGTGCAGTCGGCGCTCAGCGGCCCGGACCTGACGATCGGGCAGTTGCGCGCGGCCGGTCTGAAGGCCGCGGTGACCCGTCGGCGCCGGATCGCCCTCGGGCCCGTGCTGCGCGGCCGGGAACGCTGGCTGCGGGAGCGGGGGCTGCTGTCCGCCGACGACGACAAGGAAGAGCTGGTGGTCGTCCGTGCCGAACTCCCCGTCTGACCGGCCTGCCGCGCCGCGCCGCGTCACCGTCCAGCGCAAGGGCCCGCTGCTGATGGAGGGCCCGGTGGAGGTGGAGCTCGAGGACGGTTCCGTCGTCAGCTCCGACCGCTTCCGCGTCGCCCTGTGCACCTGCCGCCGCAGCCGGCGCTACCCGTGGTGCGACACGAGCCATCGCGACCGGGCGTGAGGCCCCGGGCGCGGTAACGCCCAGAGGCCGGCGGGCGGCCCCACTCCGCCCGCCGGCCCCCTCGCACGAGATCGCGACTTCCGTGACAACGGCCCGGCTCCCCAGCCACGGCCCGTTGCGCTTCACGGATTCAGCGCGATCCCGGTCTGTGGGTCCAGCCCTCTCAGAAGGAGAAGACTCCCGTTCCGTAGGCGTTCTTCATGCAGTCGTTGGAGAAGGTGCGCTCGTAGGAGACGCGCTTTCCCTGCCAGACGCCGTCCACGGTGACGACCACCGGGTCGTACTGCTTGGTGCACATCACACCGTCCCTCGCGGTCAGGGCGTCGAAGTCCCCGCCGACGCCCCGTAGTTCCGCGCAGGCCGAGCCGGCCGCCGGGTGCGTGCCGGCCGCCGTCGGGGCACAGGTCAGGGTGACCGCGCGTTCCGGAGTCGCTGCGATCGCGCTCTCGCCGTGGCCCACCGTCAGGACGAGGGCCGACGGGGCGTAGAGCGCGGTGGGGGCCTGACCCGGGGTGGCGAGCGCGGCCCCGGTGAGGGGTCCGCAGACGGCGGTGGCCGTCATGCCGAGGATCATGGCCCAGCGCGCGGTGTTCCGCATTGTGTGCATCCTTCCGCTTCGATTACGGGGTGTGCCGGTCCGTGCTCGGTCGGTGCCCGGAGCGGCGAGCGCGAGTCTGCCGAGTCCGCCGCGGAAACACACATCGACCCCACGGGTTTCAGTAACCTTGCGTGTTGAATCAGTGGCGTGAAGTTACGGAATGCGCGCGGGTGAAGCCCGTAACTGCGCGGTCTCCGGGGTCATGAAGCGGCCAGATGGCCGATTCCCGTGCGTTCGTTAATAGGCCTGAAACATTCCGATTCCGCTCTCGGCCGACTGCTTTGCGACCCCTTGTGTTCATGGACCGGTCGAGTAATCGTCATTACATGATTACGAATGAGCAGCGAGAGAAACTCCGCGGCTGGTTCGCCGGCCGCCTGCCCGACGACCTCTTCGAGGAGCTGACCGAGATCACGGTCGACCGCGAGGAGATCACCGTCATCGGCCGCATCCCCGCGCCCAGGCTGGCCGGGGACGCCCCGGCCACCGAGCGGGAGGCGGCCCTGGAGAGCCGGGTGCAGGAATTCCGGGAGCGCACCCGCGAGGACCGCATGGCCGTGGCCCGGGACGCCGAGCACCGGTTCGGGCGGAAGGTGTCCTGGGGCGTGGAGTGCGGCGGGCGGCGCACCCTCTTCACGCACGTGGCCGCGCCGGTCATGACGCGGCTGCGCCAGCCGGAGCGCCAGGTCCTCGACACCCTGATCGCCGGCGGCGTCGCGCGCAGCCGCAGCGACGCGCTGGCCTGGTGCGTGCGCCTGGTCCAGCGTCATACGGACGACTGGCTCGCAGAGTTGCGCGAGTCCCTGGAACACGTGCAGCGCGTCAGGGCCCAGGGCCCGGACTCCGAGCCGGACCCCGCACCGCACGCGGACGAGGAGGAGTGATCCGTTGTCGGACCCCTCGGCTACCTTGCCCGCATGACCGACTTCGTACTGGTGGCAGGGGCGTGGCTCGGGGCGTGGGCATGGGACGAGGTGGCAGCGGAGCTGCGCGGCGCCGGGCATGACGTCCATGCGCTGACGCTGTCGGGCCTCGCCGAGAGACGGGACGCACGGCCGGCCGGACAGCAGGCGCACGTCCGGGACATCGTCGAGGAGGTGGAGCGACTGGGTCTGCGGGACGTCGTCCTGGTCGGGCACAGCTACGCGGGCGTTCCGGTCGGGCAGGCCGCCGAGCGGATCGGCGACCGGCTGCGGCGCGTGGTGTTCGTGGACGCGAACGTGCCCGTGGACGGGGAGTCGTTCCTGTCGGGCTGGCCCAGCGAGCACGTACGGCGGACGATCGACGAACAGGGCGGGTACTGGCCGCCACTCGCCCCCGAGGAGTACGCGGGGCAGGGGCTGACGGACGAGCAGATCGCCCGGATCGTGGGCGCGACCCCGCACCCGGGTGCCACGCTCACCGAACCGGCCGTCCTCGACCGCCCCTTGGGCGAACTGCCGGCGACGTACGTGAAGTGCCTCCTGGACGGCGACGAGCCGATGCCGGCGGTGGCCGCGCTGCTCGGGAGCGACAGCTGGGAGCTGGTGGAGCTGGACACCGGGCACTGGCCGATGTTCTCGCAGCCGGGCGCACTGGCCCGTGTGCTGCGCGAGGCGGCGGCCCGCCCCTGATCCACCGGAGCGCATACCGCTCGGTATCGTCGCCCCCACGGCACGGTCTCGACGAGGAGACGACGAGAGGCGGGGCGTACGTGGGCAAGCACTGGGCGGACTTCCAGTACGAGATCTATCTGAACGGGATGACGGGTGCCGTTCCACGGCTGCCCACCGATCTGACCCGGCTGGAGGAGCTCACCGAGCAGCGGCTGGGGCCCGGCCCGGTCGGCTATGTGGCGGGCAGCGCGGGCGACGGCAGTACGGCCCGCGCCAACCGGGCGGCCCTGGAGCGCCGCAGGATCGTGCCGCGCATGCTGCGCGACGTGCACGAGCGGGATCTGTCCGTGGAGGTCCTGGGCCGCGCCCTACCGGCCCCCCTCGCGCTGGCCCCGGTCGGCGTGCTGTCGATCATGCACCCGGACGCCGAGTCGGCGGCGGCCCGGGCCGCCGCCGCCCAGGGCGTGCCGTACATCCTGTCGTCCGCGTCCAGCACGCCCATGGAGCAGGTCGCCGAGGCGATGGGTGACGCCGAGCGCTGGTTCCAGCTGTACTGGCCGAAGGACCCGGAGGTGGCCCGCAGTTTCCTGAACCGGGCGAAGGCGGCCGGGTTCACCGCCCTGGTGGTCACCCTGGACACGCCGCTGTTGTCGTGGCGGCCGCGCGATCTCGACCAGGCGTACCTGCCGTTCCTGCACGGGGTCGGCACGGCCAACTACTTCTCGGACCCGGCGTTCCGAGCAGGCCTGGCCAAGCCGGTGCACGAGGATCCGAACGCGGCCGTGATGCATTTCGTCGGGATGTTCTCCGACCCTGCCAAGAGCTGGCCGGATCTGGCGTTCCTGCGGGAGAACTGGGACGGCCCGATCGTCCTCAAGGGCGTCCTGCACCCGGACGACGCGCGGCTGGCCGCCGACGCCGGCATGGAGGGCGTGGTCGTCTCCAACCACGGCGGCCGGCAGGTGGCCGGCTCCGTCGCGGCGGCCGACGCGCTCCCCCGCGTGGCGGAGGCGGTGGGCGACCGGCTCACCGTCCTCTTCGACAGCGGTGTCCGCACCGGCGACGACATCGTCAAGGCGCTCGCCCTCGGCGCCCGCGCGGTCCTCGTCGGCCGCCCGTACGTCTACGGCCTCGGCCTCGACGGGCAGTCCGGTGTCGAGCACGTCATCCGCTGCCTGCTCGCCGAACTCGACCTCACGCTCGCCCTCTCGGGGCACGCGACACCGGGCTCCGTCGGCCCGGCCGACCTCGTCGAGGATCCGGCCTGACGGGTGGGCTGCGCGGCTCGCCGGCCGCGCAGCTCCCGGTCAGGCCCCGGTGCCCCGCGTCACGGTGCCGGGCCGTCGGTGACCGTCACCTGGCGGGCCGACGGGTCGTCCTGCTCCTCGATCGACAGGGAGCCCTCCGTGGTCGGCAGGGGCTCCGACTGCCAGCGCTGGTCCTCGGAGGTGCGATCGCGGACCTTGACGACGACATCGGCGTCCGGGTCGTCGTCGGCCGGGGCGAGGGCGAGCTGCTCGTCCCAGCGGGGCAGCAACTCACCCTGCACGGTGAGGTCGTAGCGCACGTCGTCGCCCCGCTCGGCATCCTCGTCGGCGCAGGTGCCGAGGACGACGACACCGGCGTCCTTGTGGGAGTCCAGGCAGAGCCCGGGATCGGCGACGCTGCGCAGGAGCCCGTCGTCCTCGTACGTCCACTGCTGGGTCCACACCGCCGAGCAGGGGGCCAGCTTCGTAGCGGCGCCCTCCTTCGGCAGGTCCCGGATGTCGAGGCACAGGTCTGCACCGGTGTTGCGCAGCCGGGTCACGCCCTGGGTCATGGGAAGCCCGGCGGTGCCCGGTGGGGTCACCGATGCGGAGCCCTTGGCGCCGGCGGCGCTGTGGGAGCCGGCCGGGTCGGCCTCGCCGCCGTCGTAGGGCTGCGCGCTGATGATGAGCACCGTCGCCAGTACCCCGGCCGAGACCGCGCCGACGCCCGAGAGCAGTGCCCGCGACGACCGCATCGCCTCCGGCATCCGGGCGGGCACCGGGAGCCGCGACAGCAGCCCGTGCCGCCCGCCGCTGCGCCGTCCGCCGCCGCGCCGGCCCGCACGGGCACCCCGGGTGCCGTGCGACGCGCGCCCCGGGCGTGAGTCGAGGTAGCGGCGGGCGCCCCAGCCGAGCACCGCCTCGGCGATCAACGACCCCAGCGGGCCCTCGAAATGGCTCAGTTGTTCCGCCGCGTTGCGGCAGTAGCGGCACTCGTCCAGATGCTCCTGGACGTCCGGCAGCAGTGCGCCGCCGCGGCGGATCGGGACGTCGAGGAGGCGGTTGTAGAACCGGCAATCGTGGGTCGGCGCGAGTTCGCGATGGGCGCGAACGCAGCCTTCACGGAATTTGTCCCGCGCCTGTTCGAGGGCCGCCGACGCGATGTCGGTGTCCATCCCCAGCAGTCCGGCCGGGACGCTTAAAGGATCTGCCTCGACCTCGACATGCCACAGCAAACAGCGCGAGGCCGCGGGAAGTGCCTGGAATGCCCGCTCCGCGAGGATGCGATTTTCGGGCGTCATGGACGTCGCGGCGCGCAGCCCGCGCCCTCCGGCCGGTTTCTGCAGCGCGGGCAGAACGGCCGATATTCGATCGTCGCCGGACCACTCGCGGATCGTGTCGCGCACGGTCACCAGAAGGACCGGGCGCAGCGCGACGGCGGTCTCGCCGAAGGCGAGGCGGTTGAGGGTCCGGTGGAAGGCGGTCCCGGTCACCATCGCGGCCACCTGCGCCGACGAGGCGAGGCAGATGACCGCGTAGTCGTGCACCGGCTGGTAGTGCCGCGCCATCAGCAGCGCGACGGAATGGGCGGCGACCTCACCCTCCGGGCTGCCTCTCAGCGGTGCGGCGAGTGATTCATCGGATTCCCCGGGATCCCCGCCGGGCGGGGGATACGGGGGACG
>NZ_JAIGQA010000289.1:0-5755 GCF_019733245.1 Streptomyces sp. WAC04114 | reverse complement strand
GGGGGAGATGAGCTCGGGGGTGGCGGGAGGCATCCGGTTCGCTTTCTGGGTAGCTGCACAGCAGGACCCGCAGACCATCCGGCCTGCGGGTCCTTCAGTCACATCGGCTCGGAGCCGGCGTCACGCAGCCTTCGGCGCGTTCACGTCGCTCGGCAGCGCCTTCTGGGCGACCTCGACGAGGGCGGCGAACGCACCGGCGTCGTTGACGGCCAGCTCGGCCAGGATCTTGCGGTCGACCTCGACGTTGGCGGCCTTCAGACCCTGGATGAAGCGGTTGTAGGTCATGCCGTTGGCGCGGGCAGCGGCGTTGATGCGCTGGATCCACAGCTGACGGAAGTCGCCCTTGCGCTTCTTGCGGTCGTTGTAGTTGTAGACCAGCGAGTGGGTGACCTGCTCCTTGGCCTTGCGGTACAGGCGCGAACGCTGACCGCGGTAGCCGGAGGCCTGCTCGAGGATCGCCCGACGCTTCTTGTGGGCGTTGACTGCCCGCTTGACGCGTGCCACTTGTTAACTCCTTGTAGCGGGGCCGTGGGGGTGCTCACACGACCCGAAATCGATTGGGTCCCGGTCTGACGTGCGTCCGGCGCTCACGCGCCCGGACGTCACTTGCCGAGAAGCTTCTTGATCTTCGCGGCGTCGCCCGGGGCCATCTCGGCGTTGCCGGTGAGGCGACGCGTCACGCGGGACGACTTGTGCTCGAGCAGGTGGCGCTTGCCGGCGCGCTCGCGCAGCACCTTGCCGGAGCCGGTGATCTTGAAGCGCTTGCTGGCACCGCTGTGCGACTTGTTCTTCGGCATAGCGCCGTTCTCTCCTCGTCGGTGGCGCTCCGGTGCCCGGTCGCGAAACCGGGCACGGTGGAGCGTCGTCTTGTATCGGTTGCTTCCTGGGACTGGCGTCCCGGGAGTCACGCCTCGGCGGGCTCCTCGGCAGGCTCTTCGGCCGGCGCCTCGTTCTCCGCGGCGTTCTGCGACTTGCCGGGGTTGGCCTTCGCTTCCGCCTTGCGGGCTTCCTGCGCCTGGCGAGCCTCGGCCATCGCCTCGGTCTTCTTCTTGTGCGGACCGAGAACCATGATCATGTTCCGGCCGTCCTGCTTCGGGTTCGACTCGACGAAACCGAGGTCCTGGACGTCCTCCGCGAGACGCTGCAGCAGCCGGTAGCCCAGTTCGGGACGGGACTGCTCGCGACCACGGAACATGATCGTGATCTTGACCTTGTCGCCCTGCTTGAGGAACCGAACGACGTGACCCTTCTTGGTGTCATAGTCGTGCGGGTCGATCTTCGGCCGGAGCTTCATCTCCTTGATGACCGTGTGCGCCTGGTTCTTGCGCGCCTCACGGGCCTTCATGGCCGACTCGTACTTGAACTTCCCGTAGTCCATGAGCTTGCACACGGGCGGACGGGCGTTCGCCGCGACCTCGACCAGGTCCAGGTCGTACTCCTGCGCAAGCTCCAGTGCCTTGGCCAGGGGGACGATGCCCACCTGCTCGCCACTGGGACCGACAAGTCGCACCTCGGGAACGCGAATCCGGTCGTTGATGCGGGGCTCGGCGCTGATGGATCCTCCTCGGTAGCACCACGCGACGGTCTGGCGGACGGCCGCGTAACGTCTGTGTTCGATAGACCTAACCGCGCCGAAGCAACAAAAATGCCCCGGACGATCCCAGGCGGGGCTCCTCGAACTACCGGAGCACCGCCGCGGGAAGCCGCGGGGCGCGCTTTCGGACGGATCACCGCCGCTGGGACGGGACCGCCTGACCGGTGACCCGCCGCCCTGAGGGTGATCGGGTGGGAGTTCGAAAGCCTCCACTTGTGGGCCGAACCCGTGGGCTGTGAGGCACACGTGTCCGACCGGTCGTTACACGAGGTTACCAGCAAGGGCCAGGAACGGCCAATTGGGGCGAGCCGGGGTCACGTGGGGTTCGCCCGTCCCCTGCGCCTATCGTGTGGGGCATGAGTGACACCCCTCCTGAGTCCCCCGACTTCGACGCCATGGCCCGCGACATCGCCGAGGTCCCCGCGGTCGAGGTGATCGTGACGGTCGCCGTCAACCTGATGAGCGCCGCCGCGGTGAAGCTCGGCCTGACCGAGGAGGGCGAGAAGCACAAGGACCTGGACGAGGCCCGCAAGCTGGTGCACGCCCTGGCCGGTCTGCTGGACGCGACGGCGACCGAGATCAGCTCCTTCCACGCGGCTCCCCTGCGCGACGGCCTGAAGTCGCTGCAGCTGGCGTTCCGCGAGGCCTCCCTCGTCCCGGACGAGCCGGGCCAGGGGCCGGGCGAGAAGTACACGGGCCCGGTCTACGGCTAGGGCCTGTCCTCAGCGTTCGAACAGGGGCTCGCCCGGTGGCGTGACCTCGGCCGGCAGCAGTGCCAGGTCGAGGCCGCGCACCAGGCGGGCCCTCAGTGTCTCGTCGGCGGCGAGCCGCTCCGCGACGGCCCGGGCCGCCTCGGCCGGTACCGCGGACGGGTCCAGCACCAGGGCGAGGGTGCCGTCGGCCTGCCCCGGCCCGAGGTGGGCTCGCACCACGGCGGGCTCGGCGGCCACGGCATCCCGTACGGCCCCCACGACGACCGGGTCGGCGAGCGGATCGGTGCTCGCACGGCCCTCGGCGAGGGCGAGCAGCGCGGGCCCCGTCAGCTCGAAGGGCACCGGCCCCGCCATGTCGAGCACGACCGTGTCCGCCTTCTCGTGCGCGGCGGCCTGCAGGGCCTGGTGGAGCGGTACGGCGACGGGGCGGGCCTGCGGGTCCCAGCGGGCGAGGGAGTCCGTGGAGGTGAAGGCGGGCAGGGCGGTACGGTCGCCGGCCTTGAGGGTGGGGACGGCCATGTCGCTGGTCTTCTCGCGGCGCAGCCCGTTCTCGTCCTCCTCGACCTCGCCGAGCACCGCCACGACGGGCACGAGCAGCCGGGCGCCCTTGAGGGCGGCCAGGACCGGACCCACCGCGCTCCGGTCCTCGGACCAGGCGGCGAGTGCCGCGCTCAGCCGGGGGTCGGCGGAGCCGTCGTCGTCGGAGAAGCCGGGGTCCGGGATGTTCTTGTTCGCCACGCGTCGACCCTATCGGCCGGATGATGCGCGTCCGGCAGCGGCTCAGAAATCCTCGCGGCCGGTACGGCGGCCCCGCCACAGGACGACCGCGGCGACCAGCAGGACGCCGCCGGCGCCGCCCGCGAGGGGGGCGGCCCAGGCGGCGGTGTCGTCGCCGGAGGAGTCGGCGTCCGGTCCGCTGCCGAAGTACTTCGCACCGTAGGACGCCGATTTCAGGCCCTCGGGCTCGATCCGGCCCGCGGCCTCGATGGCGGCGGCCGGGTCGACGAAGCCGAAGCCGCGGGAGTCGTCGCGGCCGCCGGACGGGGCGTTGCGGGCGGTGTCCTCCAGCAGCGACTTGATCTGGGCCGGGGCGAGGCCGGGGTGGGCGGCCTTGACCAGGGCGGCGGCGCCGGAGACGAAGGCGGCGGCAGCACTGGTGCCCCAGCCCTCGTAGTACTTGTGGTCGGGGTCGGCGATGACGACGTCGACCCCGGGGGCGCTGACGGTGGCGTACCAGCGGCGGGTGGAGAAGGAGGCGCGAGTGCCGGCCCGGTCGACGGCGGTGGCGGCTATGACGCCGGGGTAGGCGGCCGGGTAGGAGATGTGGTCGCCCTTCTCGCCGCCGTTCCCGGCGGAGGCGACCACGACCACGCCCTTCTTCAGCGCGTACTGGACGGCCTGGTCCTCGCTGGGCTCGGGGTGCGCCGAGGCCGAGTCGTCGCCGAGGGAGAGGTTGATGACGTCGGCGCCGTGGTCGGCGGCCCAGCGGATGCCCTCGGCGAGGGCGTTGCCGCGGGTGGAGCGGGCCTTGGCGCGGGAGGGGTCGCCGTCCTCGAGGATCACGCGGACGGGGAGGATCTTCGCCTCGGGTGCGATGCCGAGGACGCCGTCGGCGTTGCCCGGGCCGTGTCCGTGGCCGGCGATGATGCCGGCCATGGCGGTGCCGTGCCGGGCCCAGGCGCGGTCCCCGGGTTCGGCTCCGAAGCGGACCAGGTCCTTGCCGGGCAGGACGTTGCCGGCCAGGTCGGGGTGGTCGGCCTCGACGCCGGTGTCCAGGACGGCGACGGTGATGCCCCGGCCCTTCGTGGTCTGCCAGGCCTGCTCGGTGTGCATGGCGTCGAGGGCCCACTGCTGGGCGCGGATGCCGTCGGCGTGCGCGGTGGCGGCGGGGAGGAGGACGAGGCCGGCGGTGAGCAGGGCGCCGAGGGCGGCGGCCCTGCGGGACGGCCTGCGCGGGCGTTTTCCGGCGGGGGTGGGTGCGGCGTTCACGACGGCTGCTCCGAGGCCGAGCGGACATTTCTGCGGAAGTCGCGTTCGACGCGGTCGGCCAGGCCCTGTGCCTCGTTGCCGAGGCCCGCCTGGGCGGCGGCGGTGGTGGCGTCGGCCCCCACGGCGTCCTCGGAGGGCTGGGGGTCGTCGACGGTACGGCCGTCGGCCCAGCCGGACACGGCGTAGACGACGACCGGGGCTTCGGTGAGCACGGAGATGGTCCAGGAGGCGCGCTGCGGGGCACCGAAGCCGGCGGCGGGCGTGCCCTTCGCGGCGTACGGCAGGGGCATCAGGTCGCTGCGGCGGCCCAGGCGTTCCTTGCGGAAACGGTTCGCGAGGGCGGTCATGCCGGGGGCGTCGGCCGTGGTGAAGAGCAGGCCGACGGTGGTCACGTAGCTCTCGGTGGCGTCGGTGTAGGTGGCGCGCAGGAGGCGTTCGCAGCCGACGGGGGCGAGGGCCTTGCGCAGCAGCGGGTCGAAGGCGTCCTTGCAGCCGCTGTCGGGGGCGACGGCGATGCGGGTCCAGGTGCGGTCGGCTCCGCCGGGGCCGGCGCCCCGGCCCTGCACGGTGGGCGGGAACAGCTGGTCGACCGGGACGCTGTGCCAGAGGCTTCCGGCGGCGGCGAAGCTGCTGGGCGAGCCTTCCGCGCCGGAGTCGCCGACGAGCCAGCTGCCGGTGACCGCTCCCGAGATGAGGCCCAGCCCGAGCACGAGGCAGACGGCTGCGGCGGCGGCCTGCGACACCCCGCGGCGGCCGAGCGGCCGGGGCCGGGCGTCGCCGTCGTAGCCCTCGGGCTCACCGAACGACACCAGGGGGCGGGTGGCGCTCCAGGAGAGGGCGGGGTCGGGAGTGACAGGGGCGGAGGGCGCCGGCGGCTGGTGCGCGGGACGCGGCGGTGTGGCGGGGCGGGTGGTCGTCGTCCCCTGCGCGGCGGGGCGGCCGAAGGGGGCGGCGGACTCGTCCGGCGTCGGGTCCGCGGGGACCGGGCGCAGGCGCGCGGTCGTCTCGGAGGAGTGCTCGCCGGGGCCGCCGGTACGGCGGGGCGCGGGCAGACGGAACGGCCGCCCGGCCGTCTCCGACGCCGCCCCGGCCGAAGCGTCCGAACGGCCGGGCGCGGAGAGCCGGAAGGGCCTGCCGGAGGCCTCCGACGAGGCCCCGTCCGACGTACCGGAACGACCCGCGAGGCCGGAGGCACCCGACGAGGGGAGGTGACGCGGCCGCGGGGGGACGTCGGGAGCCGGGACGGTGGTGTCCTGGCCGGGGCGGGCGGCACGGCCTGTGCCGGACGCCGTGTCCGACTCGGGGCGGGCCACGCGGCCGAGGCCGGACGCGGTGGACGACTCAGGACGGGTCACACGGCCGGCACCGGGAGCAGTGTCCGCCCCCGAGCGGGCCCCGCCGCCGACGCCGGACGCCGGGGACGCCTCAGGGCGCGTCCCGCGACCGACACCGGACGCCG
>NZ_JAIGQA010000288.1:0-5805 GCF_019733245.1 Streptomyces sp. WAC04114 | reverse complement strand
CCAGGGGGGTGTACGCGGCGGACTGCCGGACGCCGGGGGCGGGACTGGGGACACCCTTGACGGTGCCGTCGGGGTCGAGGAACGCGGGGTCGCCGCCGGGCACCATGCCGAGCTCGCGAGCGCGGCGCTGCAGGGCGTCGGGGGCGGAGTAGGCGTCGATGTCCCGCTGGAGGGCCTGCTCCTCGTCGGTGAGGTTCTTGGTCCCGCGCTGGAGGTCGTCGAGTTTGAACGCGCCCTCACTGAGGGCCGAGTTCAGCACCAGGAGGCAGATGAGACCGCCGCCGAGGAGGAGGACGACCAGCAGGACGAAAGGTGTGCGGGCCGCCTGCCCGGGGCCGGTCGGGAGGAGCCGCGCGAGTCGCGCGGCCCTCCCCTTCAGTTCGGGTTTGCCGCTCACGCACGCTCCCTCGGTCCGGCCTGCTCACGCCTCACTCGACGTCCTCCCTGATGCGCTGGGCGCCGCGCAGCCGCGCCGGTGCCGCCCGCCGGTTCTCGGCGATCTCCTCTTCGGTGGGGAGTTCGGCACCGCGCGTGAGGAGCTTGAGCCGCGGCTGGTAGCGCTCGGGGACGACGGGCAGCCCGGCCGGCGCGGTAGTGGCGGCGCCGGCCGCGAAGACCTGCTTGACCAGCCGGTCCTCCAGCGAGTGGTACGACAGCACGGCGATCCGTCCGCCCACGTCGAGTGCCTTCACGGCGGCGGGGACGGCCCGCTCCAGGACGGAGAGCTCGCCGTTGACCTCGATGCGCAGGGCCTGGAAGGTGCGCTTGGCCGGGTTGCCGCCGGTGCGCTTGGCGGCCTGCGGAAGCGCGTCCCGGATCAGTTCGACGAGCCGCGCGCTGTTGCTGAACGGCTCCTTCTCCCGCTCCCGCACGATCGCGCTCACGATCCGCTTGGCCTGCTTCTCCTCGCCGTAGGCCCGCAGGATGCGGACGAGTTCGCCCGGCGGGTAGGTGTTGAGGACCTCGGCGGCGCTGACGCCGGTCGTCTGGTCCATGCGCATGTCGAGCGGGGCGTCCTGGGCGTAGGCGAAGCCGCGGTCGGCCTCGTCGAGCTGCATGGAGGAGACGCCCAGGTCGAACAGGACGCCCTGCACGCGCGCGATGCCGAGCCGGTGCAGCACCTCGGGGAGCTCGTCGTAGACGGCGTGCACGAGGGTGGCGCGCTCGCCGTAGGGCGCGAGGCGCTCGCCGGACAGGCGCAGGGCCTCCTTGTCGCGGTCGAGGGCGACGAGCCGGGCTTCGGGGAACCTCGCGAGGAGCGCCTCGCTGTGGCCGCCGAGGCCGAGGGTGCAGTCGACGACCACGGCGTCCGGGCCCTCCAGGGCGGGTGCCAGCAGGTCCAGGCACCGCTGGAGCATCACCGGGACGTGTCGACTCTCGCTCAAGGGGCCCTCTCAGATCCGGCGCGGCCATGCGCACCGCCGGGTCCCCGCCCGCTCGTGGACATGAGACCTGCCGGCGCCGGAAGCGTCAGCCGACCGGGAGCGGGAGGAGGCCGAGCCGTACGTACGCGCCGCGCACGCGGGGAGACCACCGGTCGTCGCCGGGGTCTTTCGAAGAACATCAGTCCAGCGGGGAGAGTCTCGCCTCCCGCTTCGCGTCACTTTAGTCCACCCCGTCGCCCGGTCAATCAACCGGCCTGCGCGTCGCCGCCGTTCACGCGGAGACCGGGACATCGCCCTTGTGGGTTACCTCACACGCCTCCCCCGGCGGCATTCTTTGTTCACTTCCACAGGAGGCCTGGACGGGGTGTGACCAGTAACGTCATACCTATGACGACTTCTGCATCGGTTCCCACAGGTTCGGAGAGCGCCATAACGGCCGGCGACACGGTCACCGACCGTCTCGTGGCGGCGAACGCCCGGTACGCCGAGGCCTTCACCGACCCGGGGATGGACGCCCGGCCCGTGCTGCACGTCGCCGTCGTGGCCTGCATGGACGCCCGTCTCGACCTGCACGCCGCGCTCGGGCTCGAGCTCGGCGACTGCCACACGATCCGCAACGCGGGCGGCGTCGTCACCGACGACGTGATCCGCTCCCTCACCATCAGCCAGCGCAAGCTGGGCACCCGCAGCGTGGTGCTCATCCACCACACCGGCTGCGGCCTGGAGAGCCTCACCGAGGACTTCCGCAACGAGCTGGAGGCCGAGGTGGGCCAGCGTCCGGCGTGGGCGGTGGAGTCCTTCAAGGACGTCGACCAGGACGTGCGGCAGTCGATGCAGCGGGTGCGCACCTCGCCGTTCGTGCCGCACACCGACGACGTGCGCGGATTCGTGTTCGACGTGCACACCGGCCTGCTGCGGGAAGTCGACCCGGCCTCCTGATCCCGGCCCGCCGACCTGGGCGCCGCGGGCCGCCCGCCCGGAAGGCCACCTGCTGTAGCTGTCGAAATTCTGTCAGTCACGTGTTCGAATGGCTGCAAGACCGACATATCGCGGCCAGTTGTCCACAGTCGAGTGACACGAAACGGTAACGGCAGCAAGAATGCGGGAGTGGCGTCGCGCGGAACTTTTCACGCGTGGTGTCCGTGGTTCGGGGTGGGCCGGCCCGCGTCATGCGGCGTCGGCCCGGGAAAATGGGGTATCCCGTGCTCCTTGGGGGCACGGGAAAGGCCGAGGAGGGCCGGGTGACGACCTATGACGATCGAGGGAGCCATGGGGGTCCCCCCGCCCGAGATTATTCGAGGGTGGGGGATGATCTGACCGCCGTGGTGGAGCGCGTGCGGGAGTCGGTGGAAGGCGTGATCGAGGGCAAGCCCGAGGTCGTACGGCTCTCGCTGACCGTGCTGCTCGCCGAGGGACATCTGCTGATCGAGGACGTCCCCGGAGTCGGCAAGACGATGCTGGCCAAGGCGCTGGCGCGGTCCATCGACTGCTCGGTGCGGCGCATCCAGTTCACGCCGGACCTGCTGCCGTCGGACATCACCGGTGTGTCCATCTGGGACCAGCAGCGCCGCGACTTCGAGTTCAAGCCGGGCGCGATCTTCGCGCAGGTGGTGATCGGCGACGAGATCAACCGCGCCTCGCCCAAGACGCAGTCCGCGCTCCTGGAGTCCATGGAGGAGCGCCAGGTCACCATCGACGGCAAGACCTATGAACTGCCCAGCCCCTTCATGGTGGTGGCGACGCAGAACCCGGTCGAGATGGAGGGCACCTACCCGCTGCCGGAGGCCCAGCGCGACCGCTTCATGGCCCGGGTGTCGGTCGGCTACCCGAGCGCGGACGCCGAGCTGCAGATGCTGGACGTGCACGGCGGCGTCTCGCCGCTGGAGGACCTCCAGCCCGTGGCCCACGCCCACGAGATCCTCAAGCTCGTCGAGGCGGTGCGCGGGGTGCACGTCGCCGAGCCGGTCCGGCGCTACGTGGTCGACCTGGTCGGCGCGACGCGCACGCACCCCGACCTGAGACTCGGCGCCTCTCCGCGCGCGACGCTGCACCTGCTGCGCGCGGCGAAGGCGTCCGCGGCCCTGAGCGGCCGGGAGTACGCGCTGCCGGACGACGTGCAGGCCCTCGCCGTCGCCGTCCTGGCCCACCGGCTGCTGCCCACCGCCCAGGCCCAGCTCAACCGGCGCACCGCCGAGCAGGTCGTCGAGGAGATCCTGCAGCGCACCCCGGTGCCGACGGCGCAGCAGCAGAGCGGCTTCGGCGGCCTCGGCCGTACGGCGCCGGCGTATCCCCAGCAGCCGCCGCGGAGGCTGTGATGACCACCGCGGGGGCGGGGCAGGCGGAGGCCGACCGGGGCGAGAAGGGCGGCATCCGCACCGCCCTGGCCGGTCTGACCACCCGCGGACGCTCCTTCCTGGCCGCCGGCGTCGCGGCGGCGATCTGCAGTTATGTGCTCGGCCAGAGCGACCTGCTGCGCGTGGGTCTGCTGCTGGCGGTGCTGCCGCTGGTGTGCGCCGGGGTGCTGTACCGCACGCGCTACCGGGTCGCGGGCAGCCGCCGCCTCTCCCCCGCGCGTGTGCCCGCCGGCAGCGAGGCCCGGGTCCATCTGCGGATGGACAACGTCTCGCGGCTGCCCACGGGACTGCTGATGCTCCAGGACCGGGTGCCCTACGTGCTCGGCCCCCGGCCGCGTTTCGTGCTCGACCGGGTGGAGGCGGGCGGCCGGCGCGAGGTGTCCTACCGGGTGCGGTCCGACCTGCGCGGCCGCTACCCGCTGGGGCCGCTCCAGCTGCGCCTGACCGACCCGTTCGGCATGTGCGAGCTGACCCGCTCCTTCTCGACGTACGACACCCTCACGGTCATCCCGCGCGTGGAGCCGCTGGCGCCGGTGCGCCTGAGCGGCGAGGCGAAGGGGTACGGCGACGGACGGCAGCGTTCGCTCGCCCTGGCCGGCGAGGACGACGTCATCCCGCGCGGCTACCGCTACGGCGACGACCTGCGCCGCGTGCACTGGCGCTCCACCGCCCGCTACGGCGAGCTGATGGTGCGCCGCGAGGAGCAGCCGCAGCGCGCCCGCTGCACGGTGCTGCTGGACACCCGCGGCATCGCCTACGAGGGCGCGGGACCGGACTCGGCCTTCGAGTGGGCCGTGTCGGGCGCCGCGTCCGTGCTGGTGCACATGCTCGAACGGGGCTACTCGGTACGGCTGCTGACGGACACCGGCAACGCGGTGCCCGGCGAGGGCGGTGACGGCTTCGCCGGCGCGAGCCAGGAGTCGGCGGACGCGGCCGGACTGATGATGGACACCCTCGCGGTGATCGACCACTCCGACGGCGCGGGCCTGTCCCGGGCCTACGACGTGCTGCGCGGCGGGAACGAGGGGCTGCTGGTGGCCTTCCTCGGCGATCTGGACGAGGACCAGGCGGCCGTGCTGGGCCGGATGCGGCAGCGCAGCCCGGGCGCGGTGGCCTTCGTGCTGGACAGTGACACCTGGGTGCGGGAACCGAGCGATGTGCCCGGCCCGTTGGACGGGAGCGGAGAGCGGTTGCGCATGCTGCGCGAGGCGGGGTGGACGGCCCTGCGCGTGCCGCGGGGTGCCTCGATGGACGAGCTGTGGCGGCAGGCCGACCGGGAGCGCAGGGGCGTGGCCGCCGCGAGCGGCGGGGAGGGACCGTGATGAGCGGGCGGGTACGACTGACGCTGAGCGCCTGGGCGGCCACGCTGATGGCGGCGTGCGCCCTGCTGCCCCTCGTCAAGCCGGCCACCTGGATCGTGCAGGCGGCCTTCCTGCTGGCCCTGCAGTCGGGTGTGGGGGTCGCCGCCCGCAGGGTGCCGCTGGCCCGGCCGCTGACGGTGGCGGCGCAGGCCGTGGTCACCCTCGCGCTGCTGACCTTCGTCTTCGCCCGCGAGCAGGCCCTGGCCGGGCTGGTTCCGGGGCCGCAGGCCATCGACCGCTTCGCGCTGCTGCTCCAGCAGGGCGGGGACGACATCGCGCGGTACGCGATCCCGGCGCCCCTGGAGTCCGACGGCATCCGGCTGATGCTCATCGGCGGGGTCCTGATCATCGGGCTGCTGGTGGACACCCTCGCGGTGACCTTCCGCAGCGCCGCTCCGGCCGGGCTGCCGCTGCTCGCGCTGTACTCGGTGGCCGCGGGGCTGTCCGACGGGGGCACGGACTGGCTGTGGTTCCTGGTGGCGGCGGCCGGCTATCTGATGCTGCTGCTGGCCGAGGGGCGGGACCGGCTCTCGCAGTGGGGCCGGGTCTTCGGCGGTGCCCCGCGCACGGGCGGCGGGGAGCCGAGCGGGGCGGTCGCCCCGGTCCGCACCGGCCGCCGCATCGGCGTGGTCGCGCTGGGCATCGCCCTGGTGGTGCCGCTCGGCCTGCCCGCGATGAACGGCGGCCTGCTGGACTCGGTGGGGG
>NZ_JAIGQA010000287.1:0-5861 GCF_019733245.1 Streptomyces sp. WAC04114 | reverse complement strand
GCGCCGAAGTAGCTGCGTACGACGAGGTGTTGGCCGTTCGGGGAGAGCGTGGCGTCGGTGGCCTCCAGGTCGGGGACCTCGGCGACCGGGCGGAATACGTTGGAGCCGGACGGGGAGAGCTGCGCCGGGCCCTCGAAGAGGTGTCCGCCCTTCTCGTTCTTGTCGACGATGTAGACGCGGCCGGTCTTCGGATGCACGACCAGGGACTCGGCGTCCCGCGCGCCGTCGGAGTACTTCACGACGTACTGCGTGGCCTTGATCGTCTGGTCGCGCAGGTTCTTCGGCTCGGGCAGCCGGTAGATCCAGACGTACGGCCAGGTGCCGCCGAGGTTGTCGCCGATGTCGCCGACGTAGATCTGGTTGTCCGGGCCGATGGAGATGGCCTCGACGTCACGTGGGCTGCCGACGCCGGACATGGTGATCGTGGCGACCGTCTCGCCCGTCGAGCTGTCGACGGCGTAGAGATACGCCCCGTCGTCGCTGTCGTTGTGCGTCCAGTAGACGCCGGGGTGCTGCCGCGAGGCCGCCAGGCCGCTGGACTCGGTGATGCGCGGGTCCTTGATCGTGAACTTCTCGTCGCCGTCGGCGGCGGAGGCGGGCACGGCGAGGGCGCCCGTGAGGAGGGCCGCGGCGAGAAGGGCGAACGGTCTGCGCATGCCCCAAGCCTGCCATCCGGCTCGGCGGTTCACCGGCGTAATGGATCACAGGGCCGACGGCGGGACTTGGGGCGTGTCCCGGCTCACACCCCGTGGGCCGTCGAGATCGTTCATCATGAGCGGATGCTCAGGTTCATGCCCGTCGGTGACTCCATGACGATCGGGAGCACGGGCGAACACACATGGCGCTACCGGCTGTGGCAGCACCTGTGCCGTTCCTACGCCGGTCCCTGCACGCTCGTCGGCCCGCGCGAGACGCTCTACGACAAGCTCGCCGACGCCCCGGTGTCGTACGCCTACGCCGAACCGGACTTCCCGCGCTCCCACCTGGCCGGCTGGGGCGAGGGCTGGCAGCACATGGCGCCGCTGATCGGCGACGCGGTGCGGTCCTGCCGCGCGGACGTGCTGCTGGTCTCCCTGGGCCTGATCGACCTGGGCTTCTACACGAACGCCGAGCAGACCGCCGCGAACGTCCGGGCCTTCACGGCCGAGGCCCGGGCGGCGAACCGCCGGGTGCGGATGGTGTGGCTGCCGGTCACCCCGAACGTGCGCGCACAGTCGGACGCGGCCTTCGCCGGCGAGGTCACCCGCTTCAACGAACTCCTCGCCAAGACGGCAGCCGACCTCGACGAACCCGGCTCCCCCGTCCTCCTGGCCTCACCCCCGCCCGCGTACGACGTCGCCACCGACACCTACGACGGCACCCACCCCAACGCCAGCGGCGAGCACAAGATCGCGGCGGCCTTCGCAGCGGCGATGCACCAGGGCTGGGACCTGGCCGGCCCCTACGAGGGGTAACTCCCCCCCCCCACGGGCGTAGGGAGAACGTGGAGGAAAGCACACTCGCCCAGGCAGGCGCTTGCCTGGAGCGCACTCCAAGACGTTGGCTGGGAACCATGAAGTACACGCAGCTCGGACGCACGGGACTCAAGGTCAGCCGGCTCGTCCTCGGCACCATGAACTTCGGCCCGCAGACCGACGAGGCCGACAGCCACGCCATCATGGACGCGGCGCTGGACGCGGGCATCAACCTCTTCGACACCGCCAACGTCTATGGCTGGGGCGAGAACAAGGGCCGTACCGAGAGCATCATCGGCAACTGGTTCGCCAAGGGCGAGGGACGACGCGACAAGGTCGTCCTCGCCACGAAGGTGTACGGCAACATGGGCTCCGACGGCCCGGCCTGGCCCAACCACGACAAGCTCTCCGCGCTCAACATCCGGCGGGCCGTGGACGCCAGCCTGAAGCGGCTCCAGACGGACCACATCGACGTCTACCAGTTCCACCACGTCGACCGGGACACCCCCTTCGACGAGATCTGGCAGGCGATCGACGTCCTGGTCCAGCAGGGCAAGATCCTCTACGTCGGATCGTCGAACTTCCCCGGCTACAAGATCGCCCAGGCCAACGAGATCGCCGCCCGGCGCTGCGGGACCATCGGCCTGGTCAGCGAGCAGTGCCTGTACAACCTCGCCGAGCGGCGCGCCGAGATGGAGGTCATCCCGGCCGCGCAGGAGTACGGACTCGGCGTCATCCCGTGGTCGCCACTGCACGGCGGTCTGCTGGGCGGTGTCCTCAAGAAGGAGGTCGAGGGCGGCCGCCGCGCCTCCGGCCGCGCGGCCGACGCACTCGCCGACCCCGCCACCCGCGCACAGATCCAGTCCTACGAGGACCTGCTCGACAAGCACGGCATCGAGCCCGGCGAGGCCGCCCTGGCCTGGCTGCTCACCCGCCCCGGCGTGACCGGCCCGATCGTCGGCCCGCGCACCGCGGAACAGCTCGCCTCCGCCGTCCGCGCGTCCGAGCTGGACCTCTCGGAGGACCTCCTGACAGCCCTGGACGAAATCTTCCCGGGGCCGGGCCCGAGCCCGGAAGCTTTTGCCTGGTAGGCCGCCCCTTCAGGGGCGCGGGGAACTGCGCGACCGGCCCCCGCCGGCCCGCAGCCGGAGAGCGGCCGTCGGTCGCAGTTCCCTCGCCGCCCCCTGCCCTACCTCCCGATCACGGAAGCGAGGGCGACGACGAGAAACATCAGCACGAGCACACCGGCCATGATCCGGTTGCGGGTTTTCGGGTCCACGGCATCGAGCCTAACCGGCACCCCCGAGTGCCCAGCGCCCGACCGCCTCGTACCGGGGCTGCTCCCCCGCGACCCCGGACGTCGGCAGATCGCTCCGCACCAGGCAGAGCTCCCGCACGGTCCAGGTCCGGCCCGTGAAACCCGCGAGGGTGTCCAGGAAGGGCCGCACGTCCCCCGCCGCCCGGCTTCGCGCCACGGTCAGATGGGCCTTGTACCGCCGGTGCTCCCCCATCGGCACCCCCGCCTTCCGTGCGGCCGCCTCGGCCCGCTCGGCCAGCAGCCGGAGGGTCGCCAGGTCCCCCTCGGCCCCGGCCCACAGCGCCTTCCCGTGCCCGAACTGCCCGCCACCCCGCACGGCCAGCGGAAAGGGCTCGGTACGGCGCGCGGCCCGCTCCAGCCGCTCCGACAGCGCGGGGACGAGCCCGTCGTCGACCTCCCCGTAGAAGGCGAGCGTGAAGTGCCAGCCGGGGCGGCCGGTCCAGCGCATGCCGTCGGCGCCGGGCAGTCTGCGCAACTCGTCGACCACGGCGCCGAGTTCACGGCAGACTTCGTCCGGGGGCAGCAGGGCGGCGAAGAGTCTCATGGGGCCAGCCTGGCACCATGGGGCGATGCGGATCACCATCCGGGACGGCGGGCCCGACGACATTCCCGCGATACTCGGCATGCTCGACAGCTGCGTGGAGTGGCTGGTCTCCCAGGGGCGCACGGGGCAGTGGGGGACGAAGCCGCTGTCGCAGAGCCCGAAGACCGTGGAGTCGGTCGGCCGGTACATGGCGGAGGGCAGCGTGTTCATGGCCGACGTCGACGGTGTCCCCGCCGGCACCCTCACCCTCACCGGCTCGGCGGGCGCCTACCTCTCCCACCTCCCGCAGCCCGGCGAGCCCGAGCGCTACATCCACTGGCTGGCCTCGGACCGCCGCTTCAAGGGACACGGCGTGGGCAGCGCCCTGCTCGCGCACGCCGCCGAGGAGACCCGCCGCGCCGGCATCTCCCTCCTCCGCGTCGACTGCTACGCCGGCGACGACGGCAAGCTCGTCCGCTACTACGAGGCCAATGGCTTCACCCGCACGGAGGCCTTCACGGTCGGCGAGGACAAGTGGCCGGGGCAGCTGCTGGTGCGGAGGGTGCAGGCATGTCCGGCGGACCGGGCGTGTCCCGCCGACCGCCCGGATAACCGTGTTGACAGACAGGACCGAGATGGCCGACAGCAGTAACGATCTCACCCTCGACATGATGTTCGAGTGGGTGGAGAGGATGCCCATCCCCGAGGGCTACCGGGTCGAGATCGTCGGGGGGCACATCTTCATGGCGCCTCAGCGGGACGCCCACTGGGACACCATCGCGAACATCATCGAGCAACTACGCGTGAAGTATCCGCGCAAGCGTGTTAAGTCCGACGTCCGCGTCGACTACCCGGGCCACCTCAACGGCTTCGCCTCCGACGTGACCGTGATGGCGGAGGGCGCGGCGGAGAACGCCAAGGGGCTGTGTCGCTACCAGGACGTCGAGTTCGTCGCCGAGGTGATCTCCAGGAAGACCGGCGCCAACGACTACGGCCCCAAGAAGGACGCCTACGCCGCCGCCGGCGTGCCGGTGTACCTGATCGTGGATCCGTACACCGGCCGCTGGCACCTGCACACCAAGCCGAAGGACGGCGAGTACCGGGGCGAGCTGAGCCTGGACTTCGGGGACGAGATCGACCTGACGGGCACCGCGGTCGGGCTCGTCCTCGAGACCGGCGAGTTCCCCCGGGACTGACGCCGCACTACGCCGCACTACGCCGCACTACGCCGCCGGAGCCAGCGCCTCCTGCTGCTCCCGGGGCACGAACCGCACCCGGGGATGCCCGCCGTGCCAGCCCACCGACAACCGCAGGTTGCCGACGCGGGCCAGGATCAGGCCGATCACCGCCGCGGCGAGTGCCGCCACCGCACCACCCGCGGCCAGGCCGACCCGGGCGCCGTAGGTGTCGGTGACCCAGCCGACGATCGGGGCGCCGACCGGTGAGCCACCGAGGAAGATCATCATGTAGAGGGCCATGACCCGGCCGCGCATGGCGGGGTCCGTGGACATCTGGATGCTGGTGTTCGTGGTGACGTTGACCGTCATGCCGAACAGCCCCAGCGGGACCATGAGCAGGGCGAACATCCACAGCGTGGGGGTCGTCGCCGCCACGATCTCCAGCGCGCCGAAGGCCATGGCCGCCACGATCAGCAGCCGCAGCCGGGCCGTGCCCCGCCGCGCCGCGAGCAGTGCGCCCGCGACCGAGCCGACCGCCATCAGCGTGTTGAACATGCTGTACGCGCCCGCCCCGGCGTGGAACACGTCGTCCGCGAACGCCGAGAGGTACACGGGGAAGTTGAAGGCGAACGTGCCGACGAAGCCGACCAGGACGATCGGCCAGATCAGCTCCGGGCGGCCGGTGACGTACCGCACGCCCTCCCGCAGCTGTCCCTTGCCGCGCGGGGCGCGCTCCACGACGTGCAGCTCACGGGCGCGCATCAGCAGCAGTCCGGTGAGCGGCGCGATGAAGGACAGGCCGTTGAAGAGGAACGCGTAGCCGGTGCCGACGCCGGTGATGAGTATGCCCGCGACGGCGGGGCCGACGAGGCGGGCGGACTGGAAGTTCGCCGAGTTCAGGCTGACGGCGTTCTGCAGCTGCCCCGGGCCGACCAGCTCGGAGACGAAGGACTGCCGGGCCGGGTTGTCCACGACGGTGGCGAGACCGACCGCGAAGGCGGCGACGTACACGTGCCACACCTGGACCTGCCCGGTGAGGGTGAGGACGGCCAGGGCGATCGCCGTGAGCGCCATCGAGGACTGTGTCACGAGCAGGGTGGGCCGCTTGCGCAGCCGGTCGACGAGGACACCGCCGTAGAGGCCGAAGAGCAGCATCGGCAGGAACTGCAGGGCGGTGGTGATGCCGACGGCGGCGGAGGAGCCGGTGAGGCTGAGCACCAGCCAGTCCTGGGCGATGCGCTGCATCCAGGTGCCGGTGTTGGAGACGACCTGCCCCATGAAGAACAGGCGGTAGTTGCGCACCGTGAGAGAGGAGAACATCGAGGATTTGCGGGCGGGCCGGGCGGTGGGTGCGTCGGAGGTGGGCGGGGAATCGTGGGGATCAGGTG
>NZ_JAIGQA010000286.1:0-5929 GCF_019733245.1 Streptomyces sp. WAC04114 | reverse complement strand
TCGCGCACCTGACCGGCCTGGCCCGCCAGTGGGTGAGCCACAAGTCCCTCACCCGCGGCGTCGATCGCGTCGAGCTGGGCACGCAGCAGGGCGGTCATCGTGTGCAGGACCGTGGCGGGGCCGGGGTGCATGCCGCGGGTGAGGGACTTGTGGCTCACCCACTGGCGGGCCAGGCCGGTCAGGTGCGCGACCAGGGCGGCGACGGCGGGGCTCCAGCGGCGCCGCGCCAGATCGGCCGCCGACCCGGGGTGCGGGTCGAGGGCCTCGGCGGGCAGCAGGAGGTCGCCCTGAGCGAGGTCGGCGGCCAGGTCGGTGAGGATGTCGGTGAGCCGGACGCCGTCGAGGAACTCCTCATAGGTCTCCCGGTTGTCCAGACGCAGGGCGACCGGGACGCCGGCCCGGTCGAAGACCGTGCGGACCAGGCCGAACCAGGGCAGCAGGTTGTCCCGGCCCCAGGTACGCCACTCGGCCCAGTCGGTGAAGTGCCTGCCGCCGGTGTCCTCCTGGACCTGGGCCATGGCGTCGCGCAGCTCGGACAGGTCAAGGCGCCAGCGGTTCGCGGTGTCCACCAGGGCACGGCGGACCGGGTCCGGGCTTGTTCCGGTGGGCAGTTCGCGGTGCAGGGCGGTGATCCAGGCCCCGACCCGGGCGGCCCGCTCGGCGGCGGGCGCGGTGCGGTCGTCGCCCAGGTCGTCCAGGGCGTTGGCGGCCGCCCACAGGGCGTGCAGCGCCGGGCGCAGGGCCGCGGGCACCAGCTGGATCAGCGCGTACTCCGCCGGGTCCTCGTCCTTCGTACGGCGCCGGCACAGTCGGTAGGCCGCCCGCAGGGCCGGGTCGTCGCCGGTCACCGGGGGGCCGGCCGGTCCGGGGGCTGTGGAAGTCGCTTCGAGGTCTGCCGGTGCTGTGGTCGCGGGGGGCACGTCGCTCACACCGAGGACGATACGTCCTGGTTCTGCGCGGTGATCACAGGGGCCGGGGGCGCGTCAGCGGCGGACGTCACGGGCCCGGCCCCGGGTCCGGGTGCACGGCCTCGGTGATGCCGGCCCGGGCCGCCTCCAGCTGAGCGGCGAACGCGATGCCGAGAAACAGGACCACCCCGGTCAGGTTCGCCCACAGCAGCAGGGCGACGAACGCCGTCAGCGGCCCGTAGACCGCGCCGAAGGAACCGCTCTCGGCGACGTAGAGGGCCAGCAGCCAGGTGGCCGCGATCCACAGCACCAGATGGACCGCGGATCCGAACGCCAGCCAGGTGTAGCCCGGTTGGTCCCGGCGGGGCGCCCAGCGGAAGATCACCGACGAGGCGACCCAGGCGAGCACCACGCCCAGGGGCAGGTCGAGGGCGCCCCACCAGTCGAGCCAGGTGCGGGACCAGCCGTAGGTCTCCACCACCGCACTGCCGACGGCCTCGCCCGCGACGAGCACGAGGAACCCGAGGACCATCGGCATGCCCGCGGCGAGCGCGAGGAGCAGGGCACGGCCGTACTTGGCCAGGAAGGGCCGGTCGCGCTCGATGCCGTAGATGCGGTTGGCGCCCCGCTCGACCTGGGCCATCGCCGAGGCCAGGTTGAGCACGGCGAAGGCCAGGCCCGTCCACATCGCGACGGCGCCCCAGACGCCGGAACCGGCGCTGCGCTCGGTGCTGTCGAGGGCGTCCTCGATCAGCTCCGCGCTGGCGCCGGGCACGATCCGGCCGAGGGTGAGTTCGATGATCCGCCCCACGCTCTCGGTGTGCACGGTGGTGGCCACGCCGACCAGGGCGATGGTGAACGGCACCATGCCGAGGACCACCTGGAAGGCGAGGGAGCGGGAGTTGCTGAAGCCGTCGGCGTAGCGGAACCGGGTGAACGCGTCGACGAGCAGCCGGCGGCCCCCGTAGCGCCGCAGCGCGGTGAACGCCTCGTCTCCGGAGAGTTCCTCCCCGATCATGTCCCGCGTCTGCGGGACATGCACAGCGGTACCCATCGAGAAGGTCTCCTTCTGCCTGCCCTGCCGTACCGGACCAGCATGCCCGGCGGTCCGGCCGCGCGGGTCAGAAGGGCATGCGGCCGCGGGTGCGGCGGCCGGCCGAGCCGCTGCGGCTCACCGCGCGGGAGCTGGTGTGGAAGGGCTTGCTGAAGAGCCTGCCCAGGACACCGGGGGCCTTGCCGCCGGCACGGGCACCGGCGCCGAGCCCACGCTGAGTGCCGCGCTCGGGGTGGTGCGAGAGACGGGGGACGAGGAAGGCGAGTACGGCCAGGAGCACGCACCCGGCGATGACGACTGCGATGATCACGAATAACTCCCTTGACTGGTCGGGGAGATACGGGTGCCCCATCGAGTCGCCTTTATGTGGCCTCCTGCGGCCCGGCGTCGGTGTTCGTGTCCGTCGCGTCGGCGTCGTCGCGGTCGCCCTCCGCCTGGGACGGGGTGGGACGCGGGGTCGTGTCCGGCTCGTCGCCCTCGTGGTCGCCTTCGGCCTGGGACGGGGTGTGGTCGCTCATGATCTGCCTCCCTGCGCGGCTGTCGGCCTCGGGTACCCCGGTGGAGCGGGGCGCACGGGGTCCGGGCGCGCGGGTGCCCCGGACCCTCGGCCTTCAGCCCCGGCGCCGCCGCGCGACGGCACGCTGCAGCGCCGTGCGCAGCTCGGGGGACGGCGGGGGGCCGTCCGCTTCCGCGCTCGCCGTCACCGCCGCCGCGACGTCGCGCAGCTTGGTGTTCGACAGCTGGGACGTCTCCCGCAGGATGTGCCACGCCTCGTCGGACGTGCAGCCGTGCGTGGCCATGAGGATGCCCCGGGCCTGGTCGATGACCGGGCGGGAGGCGATGGCCTGGCGGAGCTGCTCGACCTCCTCCTGCAGCACGTGCAGGCACTCGGCGCGCTCCAGGGCGACCGCCGAGGAGGCGGGGGCGGTCGGCGGCACGGCGGGAACCGGGCCCGTGCCGGCCAGACCGGTCAGCGGGTCGGTCGTGTCCAGGCCCGCAAGCTCCAGGATCCGGCGCGGCTGGCCGTTCCAGTTCGTCGCCGTCACCGTCAGCGACCGCTGCCGGCCGTGGTCGGCCAGCACGTCCAGGAACTGCAGACCGGCCGTGTCCATGAAGTGCACGCCCGCCATGTCCAGGTCGACCCGGGTGACGGTGGCCGGCAGACCGGCCAGGGTCCGGGCCAGGATGTCCGCGCAGCCGTGAACGAGCTCACCCCGCGGGGTGAGCTCGGCGCGGTCCGCGTCGACGCGACCACAGATGACCAGGGTGTCCAGCCCTCCCGTGAGATGTGGTGATGCCGCTGAGGTCATGTCACCGCCTTGCCGTTCCTCGTCGGTCGTGTTCGTCTCGATCGCCGGACTGCGCGACGTCACTTCGCCCCCGTGTACGTCGGTGTGAGGTGCGCCTGCCCGCCGGACGGCTTACTACACACACTTCGGGGGAATGAGCTTTCGTCGTACGGGTACGAGCGCAGTGGTCCAGAAGCATCGGGAGAGGGCCTTGAACACTCGGCAGCAGCTGTCGGAGAACGGCCCCCGGTGCCCGGGGCCGGGCCTCGCGGTGTTCCCGCTGGCGGGGCAGCAGGGCGTCCGGGCAGCCGGTGAGGTCGGTCTGACGACCCGTGCGATCTGGGAAGGCGTACTGGAGCAGGCTGTTCGCGAGGACGACGACGTGTACTACTTGGAGCTGTCCGGCGTGACGTTCGTCGACGTCGCGGGCGCCGACGCGCTCGCGGCCGCCGCCGGGCAGCTCCGGGACGGCCGGCGTTTCGTGGTGCGCAGGCCGCCGCCCGCGCTGCGGCGCACACTGGACCTGCTGTGGCCCGGCCAGGCGGGAATCGAGGTGTCGACGTCATGACCGCTGCCGCCACCGAGCCCTTCGCCCACCCCGCGCTCCTCTACCGGGACGAGCAGGAGTACCTCGACGGCACCCTGCCGTTCGTGCACGACGGCCTGGACGCCGGCGAGCCGGTCGCCGTCGCCGTGCCCGGCAAGAACCTCGGCCTGATCAGGGACGCGCTGGGCGACGCCGCCGGCGCCGTGCGGCTGCTGGACATGCGCGAGGCCGGACGCAACCCCGGGCGGATCATCCCCGGCGTGCTGCGCGCCTTCGCCGACACCCAGCCCGCCGACCGCCGGGTGCGGATCATCGGCGAGCCCGTCTGGGCGGACCGCTCCGAGACCGAGTACCCGGCCTGCGCCCAGCACGAGGCGCTCATCAACGCCGCCTTCCGGGGCCGTACCGTGACGATCATGTGCCCGTACGACGTGGCGCGGCTGCCCGAGCACATGGTCGCCGACGCGTACGCCACCCACCCCACCGTCATCCACCCCGGCTCCCGCACGGCGCGGGACAACGACGCGTACGCCCCCGAGGACGTCGTCAGCCACTACAACGAGCCGCTGGCGCCCGTGCAGGACGCGCTGACGTTCTCCTTCGTCTCCGACTCGCTCTCCCACGCCCGGCACGTGGCCGTCGGGGAGGGCGCGCGGCTCGGCCTGACCGGCGTGAAGCTGGACGACCTGGCCCTCGCCACGGCCGAACTCACCACCAACAGCGTGGTGCACGGCGGTGGTTCGGGCATGCTGCGGGTGTGGGCCGAGGACGGGTACGTGGTGTGCGAGGTCCGCGACGAGGGGCGGCTCGCGGACCCCCTGGCCGGACGCCGGCCCGTGCCCCGCGACCAGCGCGGCGGACGCGGGATCCTGCTGGTCAACCTGATCGCCGACCTGGTGCGGGTGCACCGGAGCGACAGCGGTACGACCGTGCGCTGCTGGTTCGCCCGCTGACCGGCGCCTGACGCTCAGGTGCCCAGCGGGTCCAGCGCCAGCGGCGCGATCCGGCCCTCCAGCATCGCGCCGAGCCCCTGCACGGCGCACACGTCCGGACGCTCGGCGATATGCACCGGCATGCCCGTCGCCTGCCGCAGCATCTGGTCCAGGCCCGGCAGCAGGGCGCTGCCGCCGACCATCATGATCCCCCGGTCGGCGAGGTCGGCGACCAGATCGGGCGGGCAGTCCCGCAGCACCTTGCCGATGCCGTCCAGGACCGCGGTGAGCGGCGTCTGGATGGCGTTCCGGACGGCCGCGGTGTCGACCTTGACGGAGCGGGCCAGGCCGGTGGCGACGTCCCGGCCGTGGATCTCGGTGGAGGCCGGGCCGTGCGCGGTGAGGCCGTTGCCGGACAGGGCCAGCTGCAACGGCCGCACCGACTGGCTCGGCAGCATCAGCTCGTGCTCGTGGCGCAGGTGCTGCACGATCGCGTGGTCGACGGCCTCCCCGCCCACCGGGACGCGTTCGGCGGTGACGATCGAGCCGAGCGACAGCACGGCCACCTGGGTGGCCGCCGCCCCGCACACCATGACCATGGTCGCCTCGGGCTGCTCCACGGGCAGCCCGCAGCCGACGGCGGCGGCGATGAGCGTGTCGACCAGCTCCACGCGGCGCGCACCGAGCCCGACGAGCGTCTCGATCGCGGCGCGCTGGGCCAGCGGGTCGGCGGCGTGCGGGGTGCAGGCGGCGGCGCGCAGGATCGGCTTGCGGCGCAGGGCGCGGCGCATCTTGTCGCCGAGCAGGTGCCGCAGCATGCGCTGCGCCATCTCGATGTCCACGACGGTCCCGCCGGAGACCGGCCGGACCACCCGGATGTAGTGCGGGGTCCGGCCGATCATCTTCTCGGCGAGCTCGCCGACCGCGATCAGCGCGCCGGTGCGGGTGTTCACGGCGGCGGCGGACGGCTGGTCGACGACGAGGCCGGCGCCCTTGACGTAGACGCGTGTGCGGGCCGCCCCCAGGTCGACGGCGAAGTGGCAGCGGCGCAACTGCTCCAGACTGGCGGTCATGGCAGGTCCTCCCGAGAGCACAGACCGTGGGGGGCCGCCAGGTGGCGGGCCTCGCAGACGTGGGTCCGCCGGGTCGGCGGGCCTCTTTCGCATCGTGCGCGGGAGGGGGCCGGGCCGCCTTTCGTG
>NZ_JAIGQA010000285.1:0-5964 GCF_019733245.1 Streptomyces sp. WAC04114 | reverse complement strand
CGCGAACGCCGTCAGGTCGGCCACCTTGATCTCCGGCGACGGATACCGCGGCAGCGGGCGGGGCGGGCCGGGCGTGAGGCGCCGGGGACGGTGTACCGCTGCTGGGCGGAGGCCGAGGACGCGCGGCTGCCGCGGTATCCGTCGCCGGAGATCAAGGTGGCCGACCTGACGGCGTTCGCGTTGCAGGTGGCGTGCTGGGGAGATCCGGACGCGTCCGGACTGGCGCTGCTGGACGGCCCGCCGAGCGGGGCCATGGCGGCGGCGCGGGAGGTCCTGACGGCGGTGGGGGCGGTGGACTCCGCCGGGCGGGCCACGGAGCGGGGTGTCGCTCTGTCCCGGCTGGGACTGCATCCCCGGCTGGGGCGGGCGCTGCTGGACGGGTCCGGCCCGGTCGGGGCGGAGCGGGCCGCCGAGGTCATCGCGCTGCTCAGCGAGGAGGCTCCACGGGAGTACGGGGACGACCTGGCGGGCGCGCTGCGCCGTGCTCGGCATGGGGGTGATGCCTACGCGTCACGGTGGCGGAGTGAGGTCAGGCGGTTGCGGGCCGTTGTTTCCGGTGTGCCGTACAAGGCCGCGGCTGAGGCCGAGACGCCCGCGGGCCTCTCCGAGGAGCAGCAGGTGGGGCTCGTCGCCGCTCTCGCCTTTCCCGAGCGGGTGGCGAAGGTGGACGGCGGGTCGTATCTCATGGCGTCGGGAACCCGCGCCGAGGTCGGCGCCGGCAGCGCGCTGCACGGTTCCCCCTGGATCGCCGTCGCCATGGCCGACCGGCCCGTCGGCAGGGGGCACGCGCGCGTGCAGCTCGGGGCGGTCGTCGACGAGGAGACGGCCCGGGTCGCGGCGGGGGCGCTGCTGGAGGAGCGGGACGAGGTCCGCTGGGACGGCGGGGACGTCGTGGCGCGGCGGGTGGAGCGGCTGGGGGCCGTCGAGCTGGCGGTACGGGCGCTGAAGGACGCCGGTCCCGGGCTCGTGCGCGACGCGTTGCTCGACGGGCTGCGGCGGGAGGGGTTCGGGCTGCTGCGGTGGTCGGCGGAGGCCGATGCGCTGCGGCAGCGGCTGGCCTTCCTGTGGCTGCATCTCGGTGCGCCCTGGCCGGACGTGTCCGATGACGCGTTGCACGCGCGCGTGGAGGAGTGGCTGGAGCCGGAGCTCGGCCGGGCGCGGCGGCGGGCCGATCTGGCGCGGATCGATGCCGGGGTGGCGCTCACCAGGCTGCTGCCCTGGGCCTCAGGGGAGGCGGGGCGGCTCGACGAGCTGGCTCCGGAGCGGATGACCGTGCCGAGCGGGTCGAGGATCCGGATCGACTACTCCCGGCCCGAGCAGCCCGTGCTGGCGGTGAAGTTGCAGGAGATGTTCGGGCTGCAGGAGTCGCCCCGGGTCGCCGGGGTGCCGCT
The DNA here is from genome assembly GCF_019733245.1 of Streptomyces sp. WAC04114. Taxonomy (NCBI): domain Bacteria; kingdom Bacillati; phylum Actinomycetota; class Actinomycetes; order Kitasatosporales; family Streptomycetaceae; genus Streptomyces; species Streptomyces sp. WAC04114. The sequence goes on along the minus strand of NZ_JAIGQA010000285.1, from coordinate 4,573 downwards.
GCTCGTGCACCTGCTGTCCCCGGCCGGGCGGCCGGCCGCCGTCACCGCCGACCTCGCCTCGTTCTGGCGGGACGGCTACAGGGGCGTGCGGGCGGAGCTGCGGGGGCGGTATCCGAGGCATCCGTGGCCCGAGGACCCGGCGGCGGCCGAGCCGACCCGGCACACCAACGCGCGGCTCAGGCGCTGACCGACGGCACTTCCTCGGCCGCCGAGGGGGCCTCTTTCGAGGGGCGGCGGCCGCGGGCCTCGACGTACAGCGCGAGGGCGAGCAGGAGGACGCCGAGGGTCAGGAATCCCCACGGCAGGTAGGACGTCAGCAGCGCGATGAGCAGACGCTGGGACTTCACCAGGTCGACGGTGTGCGTGATGTAGTCCTCGCGCATCTTCACGTGGCCGGCGAACGCGGTCACCTTGTCGCGGTCCCCGAGGAGGGTGCCGCCGCGCAGTTCCTCCTTGTGGATCTCCTCGCCGTACACGGGGGCGCCGGTGAGGGGTTCGACCCAGAACTTGCGGACCGTGGTGTACCAGCGTTTCGTGCCGGTCCGTTCCACCGCCTCGGAGGTGAGGCCCTCGACGGGCAGGGTCTTCGGGATCTTCACCTCGGTCCAGGGGATGGTCTGCTCGAAGTAGTAGACCTCCAGGCCGCGGAAGTCCTGGGTGCCCTTGTACGTGATGGGTGCGGTGATGCGGGCCTGGGCGTCGAAGTACTCGTAGTCCCGTTTACCGGTCAGGAAGGGCCACTTGAACTCGATGCCCTGGCGGCGCACCGGGTCGCCGTCGACCATCTCGCCGGTGGCGTGGACGGGTTCCTGGGTGTGGGCGTCGAAGATGTAGCGCTCGGGGATCCGGGAGACCATCTTGCCGTCGGGGCCGACGACGTAGGACAGGCCGTCCCAGACGACGACGTCACGGCCGGCCGACTCCTCGATCCGCTCGGAGGCCTCCACGTCGCCCTTGAGGGTCTGGACGATGGTGACCTCGGAGACCTTCTTGGCCTTCATAGTGCCGTAGTCGAGGAGGGTGGCGTCCTTCGCCTCCAGGACCATGTCCTGGTACTGGTTCGCGGGGACCTTGGCGAGGCGGGGGAAGGCGTACCAGCGCAGCAGCGGGGACAGGGCCGCGAAGAACACGGCGAGGGCGAGCAGGACCAGGCCGGCCTTGCGGCGCATCTCGGCCTCCCTCCCGGGCGGGGCGGTCAGGGGTGTGCGGGCACGGTCGTCAGCAGCGGCTTCGGGGACGTCCCACCCGAGGGGGAGCCGAGGGCGGTCAGCGTCAGGACCACGGCGAAGGCGAGGGCGAGACCGGTGGCGGCGGCGATGAGGGCGCGCATACGGGGCCTCCCCACGGGTCGCGACGGCCAGAGCTGATGCACCGTCAGGTTGTTCGGCACCGTAGCAACGCGCGGCGGAGATGAGAACACGTTGCACACACAACGACGCCCCTCCTTACAAGAGGGGCGTCGTCTGTCGTACCTGAGAGCTACGCGCTCGGGCTGGCCGACGGGCTCGGCGAGGACGTCTCGGCCGCCGCGACGGTCAGTTCGACGGTGAGTGTCGCGCCGCCTGCCGTGGTGACGCGGAGCAGGAACGTGCCGGTGGTGTCGTCCGCGTACAGCGTGGGCAGCTTCAGCAGGCCCTTGGCATCTGTCTTCAGACCCGTGAGGGTGCGGACGGCCTTGCCGTCGGCGTCCTTGAAGTAGGGGCCCTTGTCGGTGACGGTCGGGTCGTCCGCCGACTTGATCAGCGTGGCGGTGGCCGCGACACCGTCGGCTACGGCGCCCTTGTACGTGGCCTTGACCTCGACCTGGTTCGCGAACGTGCCGCCCGGGGCGCAGGTCAGCGCGGCGTCACCGGTGCGGGCGAGCGTGTCGGCGGCGCGCTCGGTGACCGTCGCCTTGTAGTCGAGGCCCGGGAGGGCACGGCCCACCACGGTGGCGCGGACGGTGACGGTCCCGGTCTTCTCCCCCGCCTGCAGGGCGGGCGCCACGGCCACACCGGAGCTGTTGGTGGCGACCGTGGCCACGTCCTCGCCGCCGGTGAAGGTGGTGTCCGTGTCGCCGAGGATCGTGAAGCGGACCCTGACCTTGGCGACGGACTTGCCGGCCTCCGTTTCGGCGCGGGTGCTGATCCGCCGGCTGAACGCGTCGCCGGCCATGGCGGTGAGCTTCCCGGTTGCCGCGTCCTCCAGGTGGTCCACCGTGTCGGTGGGGGTGGGGGGCGTGCTGGGCGGCGTGGACGGCGTGCCGGGCGGTGTGGTGGGCGGCTTCGGGGTCGTCGTGCCGCCACCGCCGGGCTTCTGCGGTGTCTCGGGCTTCTCGGGCTTGGGGCCGGGCTTGGGCGTCGAGCCGGCCGGGGTCGTCGCGCCCGGGACGGTGGGCGTCGGGCTCGCGCCCGCGCCGTCGTCGCTGCGGTTGTCGGGGAGCGTTCCGGTGCCGTCCGGGACCTCGTGCGCGCCCTTGCGGTAGTACTCCAGCCACCTCATGACGAGGTTCAGGTAGTCCCGCGAGTTGTTGTAGCTGAGGATCGCGCGGTCGAGGTCGCCCTGCTGGGACAGGTCCCAGTTGTTGCGGCACAGGTAGTGGCCGGCGGCGAGCGCGGCGTCGTAGATGTTGTTGGGGTCCTTCTTGCCGTCGCCGTTGCCGTCGCGGCCGGCCCAGGCCCAGGTGGAGGGGATGAACTGCATGGGGCCGACGGCCTGGTCGTACGAGCTGTTGCCGTCGTACGCGCCGTCGTCGGTGTCCTTGATGAGGGCGAAGCCGTTGCCGTCGAGCTGGGGGCCCAGGATCTTCTTGATGGTGGTGCCGTCGGCGTCGACGCGGCCGCCGCGCGCCTGTCCCGACTCCACCCGGCCGATGGCCGCGAGGAGTTGCCAGGGCAGGTTGCAGCCGGGCTTGGCCTCGCGCAGCGTGGCCTCGGCCTTCTTGTAGGCGTCGAGGACGGTCGCGGGGATGCCCGATTCCGTGGTGCCCGTGCCACCGGGGGCGGGGCCCGTGGACGGGGACGGGTTCGGGCTCTTGAGCGGAGGCAGGTCCGTGTAGTACGGCGAGTTGCCGGTGGCGCTGCCGTCGGAGGCACTCGCTTCGGGGGACGGGGTGGCGTCGGCAGTGGTCTGTCTGCCGTGGTCGTTCACGCCCGGAGCCTGGGAGGCGGACAGGGCCGCGACCGCTACCGCGGCCACGGCGGTGGTCGCCGCCCCCTTGCGCAGCCTCCTGCCGAATTGCGCCGCCATAGAGTGAACCCCTCCCGTGGACGCCCGAGCGTCCGGTCTACGTCTGCAACCGGTCTATGTCTGCAACCGGTTATGTCTGCAGTGTTCGCCCTGTTGTGACGATCCAACCGCCCGAGGGGTTGCCCTCCGACGGTCACAACTCTGTTCTCTTGCGCGCTCTGCTCTTTACCGCGGTCACGCGTTCGACGCGCTCCCCGCGCGGCGACTCTGGCGACCCTACGACAACTTCCTTTGCTCGGGCACCCGTTCGTGACCGTTTTTCACCAGTTGGTCATGTGCACTGGTGACGCCGTCGGCCTGGTGGCGTCCCGCATACTGGGCTACTGACCGCCAGGCTCCCCTGCCTGGTGCAACGACCGTCGCGAGGAGCCGAGTTGCCGTTCACGCTGAGCCATGCGGCAGCCGTACTGCCGGCCGTCCGCACCGACGGCACCGGCCGGGGCCGACTGGTCCCCGCCGTGCTCGTGGCGGGGTCCTTCGCGCCCGACATGACCTACTACGCGGCGAGTGTGCTGTCCGAGGCGATGGAGTTCGGCGACGTCACGCACTCGGTTCCGGGCGTCTTCACGGTCGATGTCCTCATCGCCTGGGCGCTGGTGGGGCTGTGGCTGCTGACGCGTGAGCCGCTCGTCGCGTTGCTGCCGCGGGCCCGGCAGGGGCGGGTGGCGACCCTGCTGCGGTGCGGGGCGCCCCGGGCGCGGGTGCGGCCGTCGCTGGTGGCGCGGTGGTACGCGTCCGCGGTGCTCGGGGCGCTGACCCATGTGGTGTGGGACGCGTTCACCCATCTCGACCGGTGGGGCATGCGGCTGTTTCCGGTGCTGGGCCGGGAGGTGGCGGGCTCACCGCTGTACTGGTACCTGCAGTACGGGGGTTCGGCGGTCGCCGCTGTCGTGATCGCCGTGTTCGTGGCGCGGGCGCTGCGGCGGGTGCCCGTGTGCGAGCCGGTGGGTGTTCCGGTGCTGGCGGCGCGGGACCGTTGGGCGGCCGCTGCCGTCATCGGCGGCTTCGCGCTGGTGGGCGCGGTGCAGCGGGCTTCGCGGTGGTGGGCGTACTGGGGCTCGGACGCCAAGCCCTGGGAGATCATTCCGACGGTGTGCTTCGGCGCGGGCGCGGGACTCGTCCCGGCGCTGCTTCTCTACGCCGTGGGGGTCAGGGGGCTGCGTCCGGTTCCGGCCCCCGCCGCTCCTGCCCCTGTCGCCGAGACGGAGCCGAGCCGCCCGGCCGCTCGCTGAGGACGCTCAGGACGCTGTCGGTCGTCGTGATGTACACGGTGATGGTGGTGTGTGCGGGGCGGGGGCGGGTTCGTGGGAACAGGGTGAGGACGAGGGCCAGGTAGTCGCGGGCC
>NZ_JAIGQA010000284.1:0-6025 GCF_019733245.1 Streptomyces sp. WAC04114 | reverse complement strand
GCGACGGGGAGGGCTTCAGCTGCTTCGGGGTGGCGGAGGGAGAGGACCGCCGGGGAGCCGGGGAGCCGCCGCTCGGAGTGGGGGAGGCGCCTCGTCGGTCCGGCGCCTTGGTCTCCGTCATGGCGGAGGTGACCGGGCCGGCCGAGCCGGCCCGGTCACCGGCCGGCGTACGCCGCCCGTCCCGCAGGGCGGCGAGGCTCCCGAGTGCCGCGAGCACCACACAGACGGCGGCCAGTCCGACCGCGACGCGTCGGCGGCGGTACCAGGGGCGGCGGGGGAGCGGTGGGCCTTCCGCAGGGCCTTCCGCAGGGCCTTCCGCAGGGTCGTTCACCGGGGCGTTCGCCGGGTCGGATGCCGGGCCGTTCGCGGGGTCGCTCACCGGCTCGTTCACCGGCTCGGATGCCGGGGCGTTCGCCGGGTCGGGCACCGGCTCGTTCGCCGGGTCGGATGCCGGGCCGCTCGCCGTGGCGCATACCGGACCGCCCGTCAGGCCGACGGCGGTGTCCGGTGCTTGTGCCGGTTCTTCCGCCCCGGCGACGACCTCGCCCCCCTGCGCCGTAAGAGCCGTACCGGCCGTACCCGCCGTCCGGGGCCGCTGCCGCGCCGCCACCGCCAGGAGCCAGCGGCGGTGCAGTCCCAGACGTTCCTCCGGGGACGCCCCGCACAGGGCGGCGAAGCGCTCCACCGGCGCGAAGTCGAGCGGGACCGCCTCGCCCGCGCAGTAGCGGTGCAGGGTCGAGGTGTTCATGCCCAGACGCCGGGCCAGCGAGCCGTAGCTGCGGTCCGTGCGCTCCTTCAGCGTCCTCAGCAGCGCCGCGAACTCCGCGACGTCGTCGACGTCGTCCTGTGCCGACACCGTTCCCCCGTCCTCGTAGGTCCGAACCGGCCCGGAACGGCATCCCAGGCACCCCATATACCTGCACGTCAGACGGGCTGGGATGGTTCCACCGTGCCGGATCGGATGCGGGCTGTTGCGCCGGCCCGGTGTGACCGCTGATGCTTTTGGTGTCGCACCGAGCAGGGCCGGGCCGACCAGCCGGCCTCACGGCGGCATCCGGCAACCATGCCTTCGTTCAGTATTCATCCACGCATTCATCCACGCACTCATCCACGGGGGAACACCCATGCCCAAGCACTTCCGAGCGAGCGCGCTCACCGCACTCACCGTCGCCGCCCTCGCGGCGGGCACCGTCCTCACGGCACCGGCCGCCGGTGCCGCGCCGAAGGCCGCCGCTCCCAAGTTCCTGTCGGCGTCCCAGCTTCCGCCGCACCCGACCTCGGCCTGGACGGCCGGCCCGGTCACCGAAGGGTTCCCGGAGGGACTCGGCTTCTGCGTGAGCACGGAGGGCGTGCCCTCCTACGACTACCGGTACCGGGAGTTCCGGACCGACCTGGACACCGGCGCCGTGCAGCTGACCGTCGTGGCGGACACGCCCGCCCTGGCCAAAGCCCTGGCGAAGCACTACGACGACCTGATCCGCACCTGCGCCGACCGCATCGAGCAGAACGACCCCGACGTCGAGGCCGAGGGCCGCGACTACGGCACCCTGCCGGTCGAGGAGGGCGCCCGCGTCCGCGGCCTGCACACCGAGACGTCCTGGGGTGCCACGGACATCTCGCTGCTGTCCGTCGGGCGGGACGGCAGGACCGTCACCGTCGTGCAGTGGGGCCAGATGGGCGACTTCGGCGACGCCCCCGTGGCGGCCTTCAAGAAGACCACCACCGCCGCCGTCAACAAGCTGTACTGACCGCGCCCGACGGAAGACCCGGGCCGTCCTCCCGCCACGGGGGTGGGGAGGGCGGCCCGGTACCGGTCCCGGTGGATGTCAAGACCGTCGTACTTCGGCCAACTTCACCGCAGCGCCGCGCACGGGCGCCCGTCGCCCCAGGCCTTCCTCGTGTACGCAGGGATCGGCAGCCGGCCATCGGCCCATCGTCCGATCTCCGGCGGTCAGGATCCACCCGGGGACGCCGACCGGCTACCCTCTTGTCCCCCTCTCCCTCACCGTCGTACCGCTCGGCGGCCCACCGCCCGGGCCGCCCGTCCCGTTCCGGTGGCCGAACACCCGGTCGTTGACAATTCGACATGACTGCCGCGTTCCCGTTGGGGCATGGATCCCCGTGAACGTGTTCGAGCAGGAGGGGAACCGACATCGGCGCGCGGGCGGGGGTCATGGAGAGGCAGGCACGACGAGGCGGTCCCATAGCGATCGGGAGCTACTCGACGAAGACGGTGGAACACGGGGCCGACGACATCACGGAGCAGGATCCGGCACCGCAGTTGAGGCGCAGACTCGGGCGGGCGGACCTGCGGGCCGTCCCGGAAGCCCGCAGGGCCCTGCGGGAACTGCTCGGACAGTGGGGGAAGTACGGGCAGTCGGACGTGGCGGAACTGCTCACCAGCGAACTCGTCACCAACGCGATCGTCCACACCGACCACGACGCGGTCCTGACGGCGACCGTCGGGCCCCACGGACTGCGGGTGGAGGTACGGGACTTCGTGGCCCGCAGGCCCCGGCTGCGCGTACCCGTCGCCGACGACGGTACGAACGGCAGGGGCCTGCTCCTGGTGCAGTCCCTCGCCGACTCCTGGGGGGTCCGGCCGCACGGCGTGGGCAAGGCCGTCTGGTTCGAGCTGGAGGCGGAGGCGGCGTGAACGCCGAGGGGGCGCGGCCCGCAGGCCACGCCCCCTCGCTGTGTTGCTCCCGCCCGGCTAACCGAACTGCTGCTCAAGGTCCTTGAGCTTGCGCTCCAGGGAGTCCAGCCGCGGCAGCGCCATGGTGTCGTCCTCCGCGGTGAGGTCGACGGTCACGGGGTCAGCTCCTTTGCGCACCGGCTGAAGGGAGGGACGCGAGCGCACGGGCAGGGGCTCCGGCGCCGATATGGCAGGCTCCGCGGTGACCTGCGAGGAGCCGCGCTCCACCTGCACCTCCAGCTGGCGTCCGCCACCCCGGCCGAAGTGGCCGCGGTGACCGCGGCTGATCGCCTTCAGCTGCGCCCGCTCCACACGCTGCTGGTCGCGCCGCCGCTGCCGGGTCTCTTCCTTCTTGCGCCGGTCCTCGCGCACCTCGTCGACGGCCTCGTCCAGGCTGCGCACACCCTCGAGGAGCATCAGCGACCAGGCGCGGTAGGTCTCCCTCGGGGCCCGCAACCAGCGCACCATACGGATCTGCGGCAGCGGGCGCGGCACCAGGCCCTGCTCCCGCAGGGCGGCCCGGCGGGTCTGCTTCAGCGCGCGGTCGAACAGGACCGCCGCCGACAGGGACATGCCCGCGAAGAAGTGGGGGGCACCCGCGTGACCGATGCCCCGGGGCGCGTGCACCCAGTTGAACCAGGCCGCTGCGAAGGCGAACGTCCAGACCAGTATCCGGGAGCCGAGCGCCGCGTCACCGTGGCTGGCCTCGCGCACCGCGAGGACGGAGCAGAACATCGCCGCACCGTCCAGGCCGAACGGGACGAGGTACTGCCAGCCGCCGGAGAGCCCGAGGTTCTGCTCGCCGAAGCCGACCAGGCCGTGGAAGGAGAGCAGGGCGGCGACGGCCGCACAGCAGAAGAGGAGGAGGTAAGAGAGGGTGCCGTAGATGGCTTCCTTGCGTCTGCGGCGTTCCTCGCTGCGCTCCCAGGAGTCGTCCGCGCTCGTGTCCTTGACCGAGGAGCGCTTGCCGCGCGCGAGCACCGCCACCGCCGCCAGCATGCCCAGGAGAAGCACGGCGCCCGGAAGCAGCCAGTTCAGCGATATGTCGGTCAGTCTCATCTGGGTGGTCCCTTGCATTGGGATAGGGCGTAACGCCCGCCATAGTGGCCCAATCCCATCGGCCCTCAGGGGGTTTCGGGGCAAGAGGCCGCCAAGGAAGTGCAAGGGAATGCCCAGGGCGGCGTTCTGCTCGAACTGCCGCTTGAGGGGCGGGAGTTGAGTTCGAACAAGACTACCCGTACGAGTGGTTCCCCGGAAAGTTCCCGTGACGCGTGAGGATGATGTGAATCGCCTGTGGGCGTGCGGGTGTCCGGTTCCGTGATGATCTTACGGGACGGCGGGGGCTGATCCGGCCCCGCGGAAGCTCAACTGGCCGTTGCCAGAAGCTTGGTGACGCGGTCCGTGTCGCAGGTGCGCGGGCAGGTGGCGCAGGTGTCCTCGGGGCGGAGTGTGTAGAACATGCAGCAGCTCGCGCGGTCCCGGGTGAGCAGCGGCTCGCCGCCGGGGCCGGCCAGCTCGCGGAACGCCGCCGTGCCGACGTACGGCTTGGTCGCGCCCGGCAGGAGCAGCTCCAGCTCGCGCATCGCGCGCCGCTCCTCGATCTCGCCGAGCAGCTGGGCGATGTACCAGACTCCTTCGACGATCTCGTCGGTCGCCATGCCCCACAGGGCGCGTCCGCGACGCCGCATCCGGGGGCCGAAGCCGGTCAGGACCGGCTCCAGGTGCTCGGCGACCGCCGACCGCACCTCCGCCCGCAGCGCCTCCTCGTCGGGGACGACGCGGGCGCCGGGCAGCGCGGCCGCCTCGTCGCCGGGCAGGCAGGCGAAGCCGGCGGGGCGGACGGCTATCCGTCCGAGGGCGTGGCCCGGGGCGGTGCGGTCGTACGAGACGTGTGTCACGGGGTAGCGGGGGACGCGGCGGTGCAGGAACCACGGCACGGTGATCAGGAGACAGGCGGGCCAGGCGTAGCGGTGCAGGCCGAAGGTGGCGACGACGTCGGGGCGGGCCTGCCGGCCGTAGTCCCGTTCGATCTGGTCCACGTCCCACGCGAGGAAGCGGTCGAGGGCGGGGCCCGCGGCCGCGAGGTCGGCGGCCGTGGTCCAGCCGCCGCCTTGCGGGGTCTCGGCGTCGGCGTCCAGTTCGGTGACCGCCAGGCCCGGGAGGACCTCGGCCAGGCGGGCGTAGGCGCCGGAGACGGCCGAAACGGGCGCAGGCATGTGATCACCGATCCGTCGGGTGAAACGGGGCTCTTGAAGGTAAGCCTAACCTTACTCAAGATCTCCGGAAATTGAACGGGGATTTGAACTGGGGGCCGGGGCGCTTATGGTGCTTGACGGACGAGTAACAACCCGCCGTAATGACCCCAAGTACCGATACGTCCGGAGGAGGACCTGTGAGGCAGGGAGTGCAGGGCTCCGCGGAGACGGGGGCTGCGTGGGCGGCGGTGGGTCGGACCGGGGCGCGTGTGCCGTCCGGGTCGGGGGTACCGGCCGCGCAAGCGCGGGTGCCTCAGCAGGCAGGGGCGGTGCGGGGGGAGCACACACACAGTGAGCCGCCCGTTCCGGTTGTTCCGGTTGTTCCGGTCGTTCCGCGGGCTCGGCCGGTCGTGCAGCGGGCCTCCGTGCGGGGGCAGATTCTGGACGCGCTGCGGGCCGCGCTGGTGGCGGGGGATCTACGGCCCGGTGAGGTGTACTCGGCGCCCGTGCTGGGCGAGCGGTTCGGGGTCTCGGCGACGCCGGTCCGGGAGGCCATGCAGCAACTGGCCCTCGAGGGGGCCGTCGAGGTCGTGCCGAACCGTGGGTTCCGGGTGGTCGAGCGGGGCGTGCGGGAACTGGCGGAGCTGGCCGAGGTCCGGGCGCTGATCGAGGTCCCGGTGATGCTGCGGCTGGCCCGTACCGTGCCCGCCGAGCGCTGGGCCGAACTGCGGCCTCTCGCCGAGGCGACGGTCCGCGCGGCGTCCTCCGGCTGTCGCGCGACCTACGCGGAGTCCGACCGGGGGTTCCACCGGGCCGTGCTGTCCCTCTCGGGCAACGAGCAGCTGGTGCAGATCGCGGAGGACCTGCACCGCAGGGCGCAGTGGCCGCTGGTCGGGGGTGGGCCGGGGGTCCGGGGGCGGGCCGACCTGGTGGCGGACGCGCACGAGCACACGGCGTTGCTGGACGCGTTGGTGGCACGAGACCTGGATGTGGTGCGGGCGCTGGTGGGGGAGCACTTCGCGGGGGCGGCTGCTGCCGGCTGAGTGGTGCCTTCGCCTTCGCCTTCGCCTTCGCCTGGAGGGTGGGTCGGGGCCGCGCCGGGGGGTGTCCGTCCTCGGAACGGCGCGATGGACCT
>NZ_JAIGQA010000283.1:0-6025 GCF_019733245.1 Streptomyces sp. WAC04114 | reverse complement strand
CGCCATCGCCGCCTCACCCGCCCCGGCCGCACCCGAACCCACCGGGCACCACCTCTTCGCCGCCATGGACCGCGCCGTCCACCGCGGCCCCGGCTTCACCGTGAACATCGCCATGGCCAGCGACCGCATCGCCCACTACGAGTGCGGCAACGGCGAGAACCCCCGCGGCTGGCACACCGGCGCGGGCATGGTCAGCTGGTGGGCCGAGGGCACCGGCGACCAGTACACGGACTGGTTCTGGCCGACCGTCGACTGGTATCGCCTGCCCGGCACCACCGTCTCCACCAAGCGGCTCGCCGACCGCGAGGGCGGCGAGTGGGGCACGGCCCGCCCGGACGCGCGCTGGGTCGGCGGCACCACCGACGGCACCTACGCGGCCCTCGGCCAGCACCTCAAGGGCCTCGGCTCCACCCTCGAAGCCCGCAAGTCCTGGTTCTGCGTCGAGGATGCGGTGATCTGCGTGGGTGCGGGGATCACCTGCTCCGACGGCGTCCCGGTCGAGACGATCGTCGACAACCGCAACCTCGGCCCATCCGGCACCCAGCGCTTCGTCAAAGGCCCGCACTGGGCCCACCTCGACGGCCACGGCGGCTGGGTCCTGCCCGGCCGGGAGCCCAAGGCGCTGCGTGAGGACCGCACCGGCGCCTGGTCCGACATCAACACCGGCAGCAGACCCGAGCGGCGCACCCGCAGCTGGCAGACCCTCTGGCTCGACCACGGCACCGACCCCGAGGACGCCACGTACACCTACGTCCTCATGCCCGGGGCGTCCCGCCATGCCGTCGCGCGCCGCGCCGCCGACCGCCACTGGATGTCGGTCCTCGCCAACGACGCCGGCCGCCAGGCGGTCACCGTGCCCTCCCTCGGCTGCACGGCCGCCATTTTCTGGCGGGCGGGGACGGCGGGCCCGCTCTCCGCCTCCGGCGGCGCGAGCGTGCTGGTCGTCCGCCGGGGCCGTACCGCTACCCTCTGCGTGAGCGAGCCGCCCCGTACGGGTGAACCGCTGGAGATCGTCTGGGAGCACCCGGTCCGCCGGGTCGACCGGGCGGACGAAACGGTCGAGGTGCTCTCCACAGGCCGCCGACTGCGCGTGCGTGTCACCCCGGGGAAGGTATGTGCCTCCCACGTCTGTGAGGTGACTCTCGCCTGACCTCTTTGTGCGACCCCTACAAGCGACACGCCCCCTGAGCAGTCGGAAAGGCTCAACCGCGCCACGGTTCTGTTCAGGGGTACCAGGAAAACACGCCGGAGACTGTGAGGAGTCGACGGCCCGCATTCCTCGGTCGGCTTCGTAAGGTCACTACATGACCGTTTTGGATGAGGCGCCGGGTGAGCCGACCGACGCGCGCGGACGCGTGGCCGAACTGCACGAGATCCGTGCGCAGGCGATGGCGGGACCGAGCGAGAAGGCGACCGAGGCGCAGCACGCCAAGGGCAAGCTGACCGCGCGGGAGCGCATCGAACTCCTCCTCGACCCGGACTCCTTCCGGGAGGTCGAGCAGCTGCGCCGGCACCGGGCGACCGGCTTCGGCCTGGACGCCAAGAAGCCGTACACCGACGGTGTGATCACCGGCTGGGGCACGGTGGAGGGCCGCACGGTCTTCGTCTACGCCCACGACTTCCGCATCTTCGGCGGCGCCCTGGGCGAGGCCCACGCCACGAAGATCCACAAGATCATGGACATGGCCATCGCGGCCGGTGCCCCGCTGGTGTCGCTCAACGACGGCGCCGGCGCGCGCATCCAGGAGGGCGTCTCGGCCCTCGCCGGCTACGGCGGCATCTTCCAGCGCAACACCAGGGCCTCGGGTGTGATCCCGCAGATCTCGGTGATGCTCGGCCCGTGCGCCGGCGGCGCGGCCTACAGCCCCGCCCTCACCGACTTCGTCTTCATGGTCCGCGAGACCTCGCAGATGTTCATCACCGGCCCCGACGTCGTCAAGGCGGTCACCGGCGAGGAGATCACGCAGAACGGCCTGGGCGGCGCCGACGTCCACGCCGAGACGTCCGGTGTCTGCCACTTCGCCTACGACGACGAAGAGACCTGCATCGCCGAGGTCCGCTACCTCCTGTCGCTGCTCCCGCAGAACAACCGCGAGAACCCGCCCCGCAGCGAGTCCTCGGACGCGGCCGACCGGCGCTCGGACGTCCTGCTGGACCTGGTCCCGGCGGACGGCAACCGGCCCTACGACATGGCCAAGGTCATCGAGGAGATCGTCGACGACGGCGAGTACCTCGAGGTCCACGAGCGCTGGGCCCGCAACATCATCTGCGCGCTGGGCCGGATGGACGGCCAGGTCGTCGGCATCGTCGCCAACCAGCCGCAGGCGCTCGCCGGTGTCCTGGACATCGAGGCCTCCGAAAAGGCGGCCCGCTTCGTTCAGATGTGCGATGCGTTCAACATCCCGATCATCACTCTTCTGGACGTCCCCGGCTTCCTCCCGGGCGTCGACCAGGAGCACGGTGGCATCATCCGCCACGGCGCGAAGCTCCTCTACGCCTACTGCAACGCGACCGTGCCGAGGATCTCCCTGATCCTGCGGAAGGCCTACGGAGGTGCGTACATCGTCATGGACAGCCAGTCCATCGGTGCCGACCTCACCTACGCCTGGCCGACCAACGAGATCGCGGTCATGGGCGCGGAGGGTGCGGCCAACGTCATCTTCCGCCGTCAGATCGCCGAGGCCGAGGACCCCGAGGCCATGCGGGCCCGCATGGTCAAGGAGTACAAGTCCGAGCTGATGCACCCCTACTACGCGGCCGAGCGCGGCCTGGTCGACGACGTCATCGACCCCGCCGAGACGCGCGAGGTGCTCATCAAGTCCCTCGCCATGCTCCAGACCAAGCACGCGGACCTGCCGTCCCGCAAGCACGGCAACCCGCCGCAGTAACCCTGCGGACATCTTCCTCACGGAGACTGACACCCATGGAATCCCCTGACATCCGCGTCGAGAAGGGCCACGCCGAGCCCGAGGAAGTCGCCGCCATCACGGCCATCCTCCTGGCCCGCGCAGCCGCCCGCCCCACGGACCCGACCCCGGCCCACCGCGGCCGCATCAAGGCGGGCTGGCGCCGCCTGGAACGCGAGCCGGGCTTCAGGGCCCCGCACAGCTGGCGCTGACCTCTTTCACGCCCTGACGGCCCCGCCCTCCTCCGGGAGGGCGGGGCCGTGGTGTGCGGTCAGCGGATGGTGACGTTCACGTGGGGAAATAGGCGTCGGCGTCGAAGTATCCCCACGCCTCGATGAGCGCCTCGACCACCGCCTCCCGCGTGTCCTCCGCGTACCGCACCAACAACCCCAGCGCCTCACCCCCACCGATCAGCGCCACCGTCCGCACCGTCTGCGCAGCAGCCTTCTCCGTCAGCTCGCCCAAAGACCGCGGCAGCCTCCGCAGCAGGCTCGCCCCCACCGCCGCCAGCGCCGGCGGATCCGTCGGACGGCGTGCGGGCAGGAGACGGGACACGGCATCTCCAGCCGCCCCGCCAAGCTGTCGGGGATCACCGGCAGGGTCTCCTGGCACGACGCGGCCAGCAGCCGCAGCACCCGCGCATACCGGGGCTCCCGATCCGCACGGTCCAGGATCCCGCCCAGCAGTTCCTGCCGCTGACGCGCGTTCGCATGGCCCGCCGCCATGATGACGGTCTCCCGCCACAGATCCAGATGCGCCCGCTCGACGAGGTTGCCCATCCGGTCCTCCTCGGCCGCCTCCGACGAGGCGAGGTACTCCTGGAAGGTGCGGTGCACGAAGTCCAGGCGGGCCTCGGCGGGGGAGCGGAGGATGCCGGACCGGTGGCGCAACTGGTCCAGGACCTGTCCGCCCTCCATGCCGTCCAGGTGCCGCATCGCCCGCAGCTTCGCGCCGACGTGCACGGCGGCCTGCTCCACCGAGATCTCACTGCGGTTGTTGTCCGACAGCCGCCAGGCCAGATCCCGCAGGATGACGAGCTTGTCGCTGAGGCTCAGCTTGCTGTCCACCGCGCTCGGCACGTTCCGGTCGGCATCCCGGTCGTGGACCAGCGTGTGCAGCGCGTTCCGGTACAACTCCATCCGGTCGCGCGGCAGTTGACGACCCCGGTTGAGATGCATGGCGCAGAGCATCGCGGCCAGCAGGGGAGTGCCCGCCAGCGACTGCAGGTGCGGGCGGTCCTTCAGACTCGTCAGCAGGGACTGCTCGTACAGGGGGAGGTCGTCCACGGGACACGGCAGGTCCTCGCCCAGCTCCCGTACCGCCTGGTGCCACTGCCGTACGAAGGCCGCCAGGTCCGGCGGGCTCATGCGGTCCAGGTGCATCGCGGTGAAGTCCTCCCCCCGCAGCCAGTCCGCGCCGGCCGCCGCCGGCGGGAGGTGACCACCACGCGGACCCCCTCGTACACCACCAGGAGCTTGCGCAGCCAGTCCCGGACCGCCCGGCGCTCCCGGTCGAGAAGCTCGTCCACGCCGTCGATCAGCAGCAGGGCCCGGCCCGAGTCGAGCTGCCGCTCCACCCAGCCCTTCGGCATGATGCCGGTGAGGGGCCCGGCGACCCCGTCGAGCATCGCGTCGGGCGCCGGAGGGGTGCGGCCGCTGTACTCCCGCAGCTTGACCAGGACGGGCGTCAGGCCGTTCCAGTCGGCCAGCTCCCCGGAGAAGGCACCCCGCGCGGCCGTCACCGCCAGCCAGCGCAGCAGGGTCGTCTTGCCCGAACCCGCCTCGCCGCGCAGCAGCACCCGCGAGGCACCGCTGAGCCCGGTCTCGACCCGCACCCCGGAGCTCTCGCCCCCGGTCTCCTCCCAGTCGCTCATGTCGGGCCGCAGCCGCGACACGGAGCGGACGGTCCGGCGCCGGGACCCGTCGTCCCCGGTGGCCCGCAGGCTCACGTACGCCACCGACAACCGCACCCGCGGCCCCGCCGCCCGGTCCGACGTACGCCGGAACAGCTCCACCTCGTCCAGGTCCCGGCTGATCAGCTCCAGGTACCGGCGCCGGAACGCCGTGTCCCGGTCCGTGCCCTCCGGCGCGAGCGGGGAGCGGTCCGGAAGCCGCTCCAGGAGCCGGGCCACCTCGGTGCCGAGCGTCGCCGTCCGGGCCAGGAGTTCGGCCGCCGCCCGCTCCTCGAAGACGGGCAGGCTCCGCACGATCCGTACGTAGTACTCGACGCACTCGGCGAAGAGCATCTCGTACAGCCGGGTCTCCGCCTCACTCAGCCCCACCGGGGCGGGTACCGAGCCGGTGAGGCGCCGGATCAGCTCCGCCGGATGGGCGTCCGCCGCGAACACGGCCTCGTCCGACAGGTCCGCCCGCGCGAACGTGTCGCACACCGCGTCGATCACGGCCTGCCGTCCGGCCTGGTCCAGCCCGCGGAACTCGTGCTCCAGATACGGCTCCAGCCGGTCGAACACCGCGTCCGTGATCTGCCCGAACTGCCGCTCCACGCTCCGCTGGAGCCGTAGCCCCGGTACCCGCAGCCGCACCAGCTCCGTCAGCGACAGCTGCCGCTCCTGCCGGCGCCGTCTGCCGCCCAGCCAGATGCCGGCCGCCGTCTTCGCCACGGTCGTGCCCAGCCGTAACGCCGCTGCCTCCGCGCTCACCGCGCTCCCTCCCCGGAAAACACTGCGGCCCCCACTCCTCCCACAGGAGGAACGGGGGCCGCAAGGCGCACGGGGTGATTACCGCAGGCGCGCCATCAGAGCGTGCTCCACCAGCGTGATCAACGCCGACTTCGCGTCGGCCCGGTGGCGGGCGTCGGTCGTGATGATCGGCGTGTCCGGACCGATCTGGAGCGCCTCGCGCACCTCGTCCGGCGTGTACGGCTGCTGACCGTCGAAGCCGTTGAGCGCGATGACGAACGGCAGCCCGCTGTTCTCGAAGTAGTCGACGGCGGGGAAGCAGTCGGCGAGCCTCCTCGTGTCGACCAGCACGATCGCGCCGATGGCGCCGCGCACCAGGTCGTCCCACATGAACCAGAAGCGGTCCTGACCGGGCGTACCGAAGAGGTACAGGATCAGGTCCTGGTCCAGGGTGATTCGGCCGAAGTCCATGGCCACCGTG
>NZ_JAIGQA010000282.1:0-6117 GCF_019733245.1 Streptomyces sp. WAC04114 | reverse complement strand
GGTCGCCCTGAGAACGGGGCAGACCACCGACCTCAACGAGATCGTCGAAGCCCTCGCGGCAGCCGCCTACGCGCGCGTGGAGCTCGTCGAGAAGCGTGGCGAGTTCGCCGTGCGCGGTGGCATCCTCGACGTCTTCCCGCCCACCGAGGAACACCCCCTGCGCGTCGAGTTCTGGGGCGACGACGTCGAGGAGATCCGCTACTTCAAGGTCGCCGACCAGCGCTCCCTCGAAGTCGCCGAGCACGGCCTGTGGGCGCCGCCGTGCCGCGAGCTGCTGCTCACCGAGGACGTCCGCACGCGCGCGGCAGCCCTCGCCGAACAGCATCCCGAGCTCGGTGAGCTGCTCGGCAAGATCGCCGAGGGCATCGCCGTCGAGGGCATGGAGTCCCTCGCGCCGGTCCTCGTCGACGACATGGAGCTGCTGCTCGACGTGCTGCCCAAGGGCGCCATGGCCGTCGTGTGCGACCCGGAGCGGGTCCGCACGCGCGCGTCGGACCTCGTGGCCACCTCGCAGGAGTTCCTGCAGGCTTCCTGGGCGGCCACCGCCGGGGGCGGCGAGGCCCCCATCGACGTCGGCGCGGCCTCTCTGTGGTCCATCGCGGACGTCCGGGACCGGGCCCGCGAGCTGGACATGATGTGGTGGTCGGTGTCGCCGTTCGCCGCCGACGAGGAGCTCGACGGGGACACCCTCAAGCTCGGCATGCGCGCCCCGGAGACCTACCGCGGCGACACCGCCAAGGCCCTCGCCGACACCAAGGGCTGGCTCGCCGACGGCTGGCGCACGGTGTTCGTCACCGAGGGGCACGGCCCGGCGGCCCGAACGGTCGAGGTCCTCGGCGGCGAGGGCATCGCCGCCCGCCTGGACGGGGACCTCGCCGAGATCTCCCCGTCCGTCGTGCACGTGGCGTGCGGCTCGATCGAGCACGGCTTCGTCGACGCGGCCCTCGGACTCGCCGTCCTCACCGAGACGGACCTGACGGGCCAGAAGGCGTCCGGCCGCGAAGGCGCCCGCATGCCGGCCCGCCGCCGCAAGACCGTCGACCCGCTCACCCTGGAGCCGGGCGACTACATCGTCCACGAACAGCACGGAGTGGGCCGCTACATCGAGATGGTGCAGCGCACCGTCCAGGGCGCCACCCGCGAGTACCTGGTCGTCGAGTACGCGCCCGCCAAGCGCGGCCAGCCCGGCGACCGCCTCTACATCCCCACCGACCAGCTGGAGCAGATCACCAAGTACGTCGGCGGCGAGGCCCCCACGCTGCACCGCCTCGGCGGCGCCGACTGGACGAAGACGAAGGCCCGCGCGAAGAAGGCCGTCAAGGAGATCGCGGCCGACCTCATCAAGCTGTACAGCGCGCGCATGGCCGCCCCCGGGCACGCCTTCGGCCCGGACACCCCCTGGCAGCGCGAGCTGGAGGACGCCTTCCCCTACGCGGAGACGCCCGACCAGCTCACCACCATCGCCGAGGTCAAGGAGGACATGGAGAAGACGGTCCCGATGGACCGCCTGATCTGCGGCGACGTCGGCTACGGCAAGACGGAGATCGCGGTCCGCGCCGCCTTCAAGGCCGTCCAGGACGGCAAGCAGGTGGCCGTCCTGGTGCCCACGACGCTGCTGGTGCAGCAGCACTTCGGGACGTTCAGCGAGCGGTACGCGCAGTTCCCGGTCAACGTGAAGGCCTTGTCCCGCTTCCAGACCGACACCGAGGCGAAGGCGGTCCTGGAGGGCCTGCGCGAGGGCTCGGTCGACATCGTCATCGGTACTCACCGGCTGTTCTCGTCCGAGACGAAGTTCAAGGACCTGGGCCTGGTCATCGTCGACGAGGAGCAGCGGTTCGGCGTCGAGCACAAGGAGCAGCTGAAGAAGCTCCGGGCGAACGTCGACGTGCTGACGATGTCCGCGACCCCGATCCCCAGGACGCTGGAGATGGCGGTCACCGGCATCCGCGAGATGTCGACGATCACCACCCCGCCGGAGGAGCGCCACCCGGTCCTGACCTTCGTCGGCCCCTACGAGGAGAAGCAGATCGGCGCCGCCATCCGCCGTGAGCTGCTGCGCGAGGGCCAGGTCTTCTACATCCACAACCGCGTCGAGTCGATCGACCGCGCGGCGGCCCGGCTGCGCGAGATCGTCCCCGAGGCGCGCATCGCCACCGCACACGGGCAGATGTCGGAGCAGGCGCTGGAGCAGGTCGTCGTCGACTTCTGGGAGAAGAAGTTCGACGTACTGGTGTCCACGACGATCGTGGAGTCCGGCATCGACATCTCCAACGCCAACACCCTGATCGTGGAGCGCGGCGACAACTTCGGGCTCAGCCAGCTCCACCAGCTGCGCGGCCGGGTGGGCCGAGGCCGCGAGCGCGGCTACGCCTACTTCCTCTACCCGCCGGAGAAGCCGCTGACCGAGACCGCGCACGAGCGGCTCGCGACCATCGCCCAGCACACGGAGATGGGCGCCGGTATGTACGTCGCCATGAAGGACCTGGAGATCCGCGGCGCGGGCAACCTCCTCGGCGGCGAACAGTCCGGTCACATCGCCGGCGTCGGCTTCGACCTGTACGTCCGGATGGTCGGCGAGGCCGTCGCCGACTACCGGCGCCAGCTGGAGACCGGCGAGATCGAGGAGGAGCCGCCGCTCGAGGTCAAGATCGAGCTGCCCGTCGACGCGCACGTCCCGCACGACTACGCGCCGGGCGAGCGCCTCCGTCTCCAGGCGTACCGCGCCATCGCCTCCGCCAACTC
The DNA here is from genome assembly GCF_019733245.1 of Streptomyces sp. WAC04114. Lineage (NCBI taxonomy): Bacteria > Bacillati > Actinomycetota > Actinomycetes > Kitasatosporales > Streptomycetaceae > Streptomyces > Streptomyces sp. WAC04114. The sequence continues at coordinate 3,375 of NZ_JAIGQA010000282.1, read as the reverse complement.
GGAGGAGGACATCAAGGCGGTCCGCGAGGAACTCGTCGACCGCTACGGCAAGCTGCCCGAGCCGGTGGAGAACCTGCTGCTCGTCGCGGGCCTGCGCATGTTCGCGCGCGCGTGCGGCGTCGGCGAGATCGTGCTCCAGGGCAACAACATCCGGTTCGCGCCGGTGGAGTTGCGCGAGTCGCAGGAGCTGCGGCTCAAGCGGCTGTACCCCGGGGTCGTCATCAAGCCGGCCGTGCACCAGGTGCTGGTACCGCGCCCGAAGACCGCGAAGGTGGGCGGCAAGCCGCTGGTCGGGCGGGAACTGCTGGCGTGGGTCGGGGAGTTCCTGACGTCGGTGCTGGGGTCGTGACGCGTCGGCGGCGGCCGGGGCGTCGCTGACGCCTCGGCTCCGCTGAGGGGCGGTCAGACCACCGGCCGTGCCGCGGCACCGGTCCTCCGGTGCCGGGTGGCCGGCGGGGCGAGTGCGCTGCCGCCGGCCTGCCGCAGTGCCGTCACAAGCCGGTCGCGCGCGGCGACCTGCGCGGCGATACGGGCCTCCAGCATGGCGAGTCGGGCGGCGGCGGGCTCTGCCCGACGGCAAGGGACCGGCTCCGGATGCGCCAAGCCCCCGCCACAGACACACGTGAAGCCGCCCGCAGGAGGTATCCGTGGGTCTCCGCGGACGGCCTCGGAGTCGGAGGCCTTACTGCTGTTCGGGCCGTTCCCGGTCGCGGTCCATGCCCAGCGAGCCCTCGACGCGCTGCTGACCGGAGTCGACCTGGTCCTCGTACTTGCCGCCGGTCCTCTCGTTGACCCGCTCTTCCGCGGCGTCAGAGCCCTGCTTGCCCTTGTTCCGCGCCTGGCTCTTGAACTTGTCGAAGATGCCCATGCAAAGCTCCCTCCGGAGATGACTCAGAACCGACGATACGCGCGAGATGCGAAGTATGCGCATTGAGGCCCGATGTGGTCTGAACCTCTTCCTCGCTACCGTAGGACCGGGCGCGGGCCGCCCGTATCGGAGCGGAACAGGCAGACAGAGGAGGGGCGCAGGGTGACGCGTCTGAGGGGCGGGGCGGCACTGGCTGTCGCGATGGTGTTCACCGGTTCGGCGCTGGCCGGCTGCGAGGGTTTGGCCCCGCCCGCGGACGGCGGTGGAGCCTCCGCATCCGGCGCCCCGGCCACCGGCGACGGACGCGCGGCGAACCCGCTGGACAATCCGGACGGCACCAAGCCGGGGCTGGCGGCGGTCACCTCCGACGCGGACAAGGAGAGGGCGCGTGCCCTGATCGAGAAGGTGGCGACGAAGGGCCGTGGCCCCAGGACGGGCTACGAGCGGGACAAGTTCGGCTACGCCTGGATGGACTCGGCGCCTCGTGAGGTCCCCTTCTCCCACAACGGCTGCGACTCGCGGAACGACCTTCTGAAGCGAGACGGGGAGGACCTGCGTTTCCGCGCGGGATCGGACTGCGTCGTCACCTCGCTGACGCTGCACGACCCCTACACCGGGAAGGTCATCGAGTGGACCAAGTCCCATGCGATCAAGGTCCAGATAGACCACGTCATGCCGTTGTCGTACGACTGGCAGATGGGCGCCTCGCGCTGGACGAAGGACAAGCGGGAGTCCATCGCCAACGACCCGCTCAACCTCGTCCCGGTGGACGGGCCGACGAACGGCTCGAAGGGGGACTCCGGTCCGGCGTCCTGGCTGCCCCCGAACAAGCGGATCCGCTGCGCCTACTCGGTGCGCTTCGCCCAGGTGTCGCTGAAGTACGAACTCCCCGTGACGGCGGCCGACAAGGAGATGATGCTCAAGCAGTGCGGCGGGTAGGGCCTCCGCCGGTGGGCAGTTGATGTCGACCGGAGAGTGACGGATGCGGGGCGGGCGTCGATCGGTAATTCGGTTCCGCTTGTCCGCCGCCCCTGCCTACCGTGATCACATGCAGCCGACGATAGCGAGCCTCGCCGACCGCCCGGACATGCTGGAGCGGGTCGTCGGAATGGCGGACAGCTGGCCGGAGTTCGTGATCCAGGACCTCGTGGGCGCCGCCCACTTCCCGCGGATCGCCGCCGAACTTCCGGAGTACGTCCTGTTCGCCGAGGACGAGCGGGGCGAGGTCGTGGCGAACGCCTACAGCGTGCCGTTCGCCCTCGGAGCCGAACACCGTGGCCGGCTGCCGGCCAACGGCTGGGACACGGTGCTGGTGTGGGCCTTCTCCGATCTGCGGCGCGGAGTCCGGCCCGACACCGTCAGTGCGATCTCGGTCTCCATAGCCCCGCAGGCGCAGGGGCGCGGCCTGTCCGGGCTGATGCTCTCGGCCATGCGGGACAACGCCCGGGCCCGCGGCTTCCGCGAGGTCGTCGCCCCGGTCCGCCCCAATGCCAAGCACCTGGAACCGCATACGCCGATGGAGGAGTACGCCCGCCGTGTCCGCCCCGACGGCCTGCCTCAGGACCCGTGGTTGCGCGTCCACGCCCGGGCCGGAGCCACCATCGACTCGGTGGCCCCGGCGTCCATGACGGTGGCCGCCTCGCTCGCGGACTGGCGTCGATGGACGGGCCTGTCCTTTGACACCGACGGCGACATCGAGGTGCCGGGCGCTCTGGTGCCGGTGCGCTGTGAGATGGAGCGCGGGTACGCGGTGTACGTCGAGCCCAACGTGTGGATGCGGCACCTCCTGTAGGCGGCACCCCCTGTAGGCGGTACCCCCTGTAGGCGGTACCTCCTGTGGGCGGGGACCCCCGCAGGCGGCACTCCTGTAGGACGTGAGGGAAGGTACGGCCTCCGGCGGGCCGGGGGCGGGCTGTTCACGCGAAGTGATCAGCATGACAACGGTTCGGTACAACCCGTGACCGGTTGTCCGTGTCGGGCTATACGCTCGGACTCCCCAACAGGGTCTGTCACTCGCACGTCCGTCCCATCGGCCACACCGGTCCAGGAGCAGTCATGTACGGCCACGGCGCGGCGCCGCCTCCCCGCAGCGCGGCAACGGTCATCTCCCTGCGTGTGCTGTTCGCAGCAGCCGGCTTCCTCACATGCGGAGTGCTGGCCTGCGTACCGCTGTTCCGGGTGGCCGTGCTGCGCGGGCGGGCCCTGGACTGGGTGCTGGCCTGGGTGAGTCTCCCGCTGTCCATCGCGTGCTTCGTCGTGATCGGCACCCTGCCGGAGGACGACTACCGGACCGACATCGCGCTGGCCCTGATTCTGCTGCTCGGAGCGGCCTCCGCCATCTACTTCCTCGTCGTGGACATCGGACACCACGGCGAGCAGCGGAGGTTCGCCGGTTACGCCTCGCCCCACGCGCCGACCGTCACGCAGGCCCCGTACGGCTATCCGCACCAGGCGCCGCCGTACGGCCCGACGTCCACGCCGGTTCCGCAGCCCCCGGGACCCCACAC
>NZ_JAIGQA010000281.1:0-6148 GCF_019733245.1 Streptomyces sp. WAC04114 | reverse complement strand
GGGCGAAGGTGTCGTCGGGGGCGGGCAGCAGCGAGCCGGAGCGGGTGCGGACCCGTCCGAGGAGGACCCAGCCGATCAGCACGAGAACGACGAAGGGCAGCCAGGCCAGCGCGTAGGCCGTGCCGTAGGCGCGCAGGTCGAGGATGGAGCGGTGGTCGTCGACGTCGGTGCCGTTCACGCCGAAGAAGGCCAGCAGCAGCGTCGGCGGCAGGGCGATCAGCGTGGCCGCGGCGACCAGGCCGGAGACGGTGCGGTCGCGGCGGTCGTCGCGCTCGGCGAGTTCGGCGTCCAGGGTGGCGGAGCGGGCGCTGATCACCGAGGTCAGACGCTCGACCATGCGGGCCGAGTTCTCCAGGCTGTCACGGATGCCCAGGGCGTCGCCCAGGGAGGACTGGAAGGCCTCGGTGACCGTCTCGGGGATCAGCAGGCTGTCGACATAGGCCTCGACGCCGAAGGCCAGGTCCAGCTGGAGTTCGTTGACACCGGCGGAGAGGCGGGAGATCAGGGAGCGGATCCCGGTGGGTGAGTCGGCCGGTGCCTGTTCGTTGGCCTTCATCATGGCGAAGGCCGCCAGCCGGGTGCGCTGCAGCACGGACAGGGCGGAGATCATGCCGACGGCGACGAGGACCAGGCCGTTCTCCACGTGCGGGGCCCAGCCGGCCTGGACGGAGACGCCCCGCCCGAGGGCGGACAGGGTGAGGCCGTGGTTCCTGAGGTGCGGGGCGAGGCGCTCGTCGTAGGGGGTGGCGGGGTTCCACGGCATCCGGCCGCGGTAGACGATCTCGTTCAGCAGGATCGCCTTGCGGGCCTCGTCGGCGCTGAGCAGTTCCCGCTGTAACCGGCCGCCGGGGAAGACGAGTTGGTGCACATTCTGGCCGAGGGCGAGGGGCCTTCCGCCGAGTTGCGCGGCCACGGTGTGCAGGAGCGGGCGGTCGTCGAGCTCGATCCGCTCCCGGTCGAAGCAGGTGGTGGCCAGCCAGACGGCGAGGTCGCCGGCGGTGGTCTCGCCGGCGAAGGCGCAGTCCACGACGAGGGTGGCGTCGCCGCGGGGCGTGGTGACGACGAGGATCCGCAGCGACGCGAGGCCGAGGCCGTGGTCGCCGTGCGGCAACCGCAGCCGCCGGGGCGTGACGTGTTCGTCGAGGACCGGGACGGGCAGCACGTCCTGGCTGGTCATCAGGTGGGAGGCGAAGCGGCCGTAGTCGTAGCGGTCGACCAGGGCGCCGAGGGCGGTGCCTCGGGGGCGCAGCCGTCCGGAGAGGCTGAACAGCAGCAGGACGCGGGTCCGGTCACGGGTGGCGGAGTCGAGCACCGTCGCGTTCGGGGACGTTCCCGGCAGCATCGCGTTCCTTCCGGCCGGGCGGTTCGAGGCGTCTGGTTCATACCCCGGCCGGGGGTGGTGAACCGACGACGACGCGCGGGCCGCCCTGGTGGGCGGGCCCGCGCGACGGGTGTGCGGCAGATCAGGCGAGCTTGGCGGTCAGCGTGATGGGCGTGGCCTTGAGGGCCTGGCTGACCGGGCAGCCGGTCTTGGCCTCGTCGGCGGCGGCCTGGAAGGCGGCCTCGTCGATGCCGGGGACGGTGCCCTCGACGGTGAGGTGGATGCCGGTGATGCCCTCGCCGGGCTGGAAGGAGACGTCGGCCGAGGTGATGAGCTTGGTGGGCGGCGTCCCGGCCTTGTTGAGGATGTTGGAGAAGGCCATGGAGAAGCAGCTGGAGTGGGCGGCCGCGATCAGCTCCTCGGGGCTGGTCTTGCCGTTCGCCTCCTGGGCGCGCGAGGCCCACGTGACCGGCTGCTCGCCGATGGCGCCGGAGGAGTCGAAGGTGACGACACCGTTGCCCTCGAGCAGGTTGCCTTCCCAGACCGTGTGTGCGGAGCGCGTGGTAGCCACGAGTTCTTCCTTTCGCATGCGGACTCGCGTGCGGGCCCGTCGCCGGGCCCCGTGTCCCCCATCCGATCACACTACGGCTCAACTCACGCGGAGGACCTGCCCTCTGGCAGCGTGCGGCCGGGTGGGCGCGGCCGGAAGTCAGGCGGCGCGCTCCTCCTCGGTGGTCTCCAGCGGCACCTGCGGTCCGTTCGACTCGCGCAGCCAGCGCCGCAGGACCCGGTGCACGTGCTCGGCGCCGACGAGTTCCTCGCCCTGGGCGACGGGAGCGGAGACGCCGAGCGGGGACAGCAGGAAGGGTCTGCCCTGCGCGCCGCCGAGGCCGCCGTGGGAACCGATCTGCTCCTCGAAGGCGAGGACTTCGCCGTCGGCCGGGTCGTGGATGGAGTTGACCATGATGTCGGCGGTGTGCGGGAACGCGTGCGTGCGCCGTATCGCGTCGGCGGCGCCCGGGCCGAACGGGGCGAGCGGGCCCGGTTCGTCGTCGAGGTCGGCCAGCGGGATCTCGGCGCCGTACGCGCCGAGGACGACGCCGCCGTGCCGGTCGCTGCGGACCAGCAGGAAGCCGATGCCGGGGTGGTTGGCGAGGGTCGGCAGCAGCGCGGGGTGGCGGGCGTCGATCTCCTCCTTGCTCATCCGGTGCGTGACGTCCGGGAAGGAGACCAGGCCGAGGTTGCCGGAGGCCAGCACGATCGGCTCCGAGCCCGGCTCGGGGCGGTGCTGGCCGCCTTCGGCGACCGGGAAGCGCAACGCGGCGCGCACGGCGGCGCGGGCCTCCGCCCCGCTGCGGGTGCGCTCCGCCTTGCGCGACACGGGCATGCCGCAGCCGGCCCGCACCAGGTCGCCGAGCGTGAGGCCGTAGCGGGAGCGGAAGGTCTCGCCGGGGCTCTGGCCGTGGTCGGACAGCACGACGATCCGGTACGGGCGCGGGGCGTGCTCGGCGACGTTCTCGATCAGGGCGAGCGAGCGGTCGAGGCGTTCGAGGACCTTCTGGGCGTCGCGGCTCGCCGGGCCGGAGTGGTGGGCGACCTCGTCGTAGGCCACCAGGTCGGCGAAGACGGCCGTGCGGCCGACGAGCATGTCGCCCGTCACCGCGGCGACGACGACGTCCCGTTCGACGACCGTCGCGAAGGCCCGGACGAAGGGGTACAGGCCGCCCCGGGAGACGCGCGGGCGTTGTTTGCGCAGGCGCGTCCGGGTGGACTGGCCGATCTCCCGGCCCACCTCGGCGACGAAGGACAGCGCGGTGCGCACCGCGTTGGCCGGGTCGGAGAAGTAGGCGAAGTAGCCCGCGCGGGAGCGGTTCTCGCGGGTGCGGCGGCGGGCCGCTATGGACAGCACGAGGGCCTGCTGTTCGGCGCCGCCGCTGAACAGGTTGCCGCGGCTGGCGCCGTCGACGGTGAGCAGCCCGCCGTGCCCCGCGTACTCGACGGCGCGGCGCTGGAGTTCGGCCGCGCTGGTCGGGCGGTTGCAGACGACCACCTCGCCTGTGTCCTTCTCGTACCAGCGGAAGGCGGGGACGTCGTGGTTGCTGCCGTGCAGGATGCCGAGCTGGCTGGCGCCGGTCTGGCTGGACCAGTCGGTGCGCCAGGGGGTGAGCCGGTGGGTGGGGCGGCCGCCGTCGCCCTGGTCGAGCCAGCGGGCGACCGTGGGCATCAGGCCCTTGCCGACCGCGTCGAGCAGGGTGTCGTGGCCGACGCCGTCGAGCTGCACGAACACCGTGCCGGGGCCGGCGGGGGCCGGGGGTCCGGAGCGGCGGCGGCGGTCGGAGAGCCGGTACAGCCTGCGGCGGTAGGCGTCGTCGTCCCGTACGGCCAGGGCGGCACCGGTCGCGGAGGCCACGGCGGACATCACGGCGGCGACCACGACGGCGGTCTCCGGCGCGGCGGCGCCGCGCTCGGCCGGGTTGAGGTGCAGGGCGAGCAGCAGCAGGGCGCCGTTGAGGAAGAACACCAGCAGCCCCAGTACGAGCGCCGGTACGAGCAGCAGCAGCCGGACGAGCAGCGGCCACACCACGGCCGACAGCAGACCGAAGGCGCCGGCGCCGAAGGCCGCCGTGACGGCTATGTCCGTGGCGCTGTCGCCGTTCTCCGAGCGGAGCCGGAAGTCCGGGAGGATCCCGGCGAGCAGGAGCATGGTGACGGTGGAGACCGCCCACACGGCGACGCTCCGCCCCACCTGACTCGCGACCCGCCGCCACCGCACGCCCCGCACGCCCAGCCACCTCACGTCCCTGGCCCGCAGCCGTCGCGGGTCCTCCCCCACAGTGTCTCAACGCCCGGCCGGGCGGTTTCGTCCCCAGGTCACACCCCGGTGAGGAAGGACGTCAGCGGCCGTCGTAGCCGGCCGTCGGCATCGACAGCCGGCGGTGCACGCAGGCCTTCATCGCCGCGTCGTACGCAGGTTCCGCATGCCCCACCGTCTCGACGCGTACACCACGCCGCGCGCACTCGGTGGTGAACTCCTCGACGGAGGCGAGCGCGCTCTCCAGCACCCGCCGGCTGGGCGCGACGAACAGGTCGAGGCCGGGCCGGACGCCGTCCCACAGGGCGCCGTGGTCGGGTCGCAGTCCTCGGACCAGTAACTCCCGGCTGACCACGTAGCCCCGCTCGGCGGCCCAGCGGGCGCACATCGCGTGCTGACTGCGGGAGTCGACCAGGAACGGATCGTCGTCCAGCTCCTCGAGCGGCGTCAGACTCGCGATCGCCGTGACCCGCACCGGCACCATGGCGTCCCCCTCACCTCCGGTTTCGCCGCCGACCCTACTCCTGCACGTAGGCTTCGGGGGAGTCGCGCGAAGGAGGCAAAGAAGTGCCGGTGGAGATCACCTGGTGGGGTCACGCCACTTGCACCGTCGAGGACTCGAACGTGCGCGTGCTCACGGATCCCCTGTTCGCACGCCGGCTCGCGCACCTGCGGCGCCGGCGCGGAGCGCTGCCGCCCCCCGGCGCCCCGCGCGCGGACGTAGCGCTGGTGTCGCATCTGCACGCCGACCATCTGCACGTGCCGTCGCTGATGCGGCTCGCCGAGGGCACGCGCCTGCTCGTGCCCCGGGGCGCGCGCCGGGCGGTGCCGGGTCTGCGCCGGCTCTCTCACCTGCGGGTGAGCGAGGTGGCCCCCGGGGACGAGACCCCGGTCGGCGACATCGTCGTCCGGGCGGTGCCCGCGCGGCACGACGGGCGGCGGCTGCCGTTCGGACCGCACCGCTCCCCCGCCCTCGGCTATGTCATAGCCGGCGAGGCCCGGACGTACTTCGCCGGGGACACCGGGCTGTTCGACGACATGGCGAAGGAAGTCGGGCCGGTCGACGTGGCCCTGCTGCCGGTGGGCGGCTGGGGGCCCTACCTGGGCGAGGGGCACCTGGACGCGGGCCGGGCGGCGCAGGCGCTGGCACGGCTGGCGCCGCACAGTGCGGTGCCGGTGCACTACGGCACGTACTGGCCGATCGGCATGGACGCCGTGCGCCCCCACGAGTTCCACGCGCCGGGGGAGGAGTTCGTCCGGCTGGCTGCACGGGAAGCGCCCGATGTGGCGGTGCACCGGCTCGGGCACGGGGAGAGCGTGCGCGTGAAGGCCGCGCCGTGAATTGGTCCGCGCCGCTGGCGCCGGTGTACCTGCTCGCGGCGTCGGCCGTCACACCGGCGTCGGTGGTTCCGGAGTCCACGCAGCAGGCGATCGGGTATCCGACGCTCTTCGTGCTGGTGCTGGCCGGGGCGCTGGTGCCGGTGATCCCGACGGGGGCGCTGGTGAGTTCGGCGGCGGTGGTCGCCATGCACCGGACGCCGCCCTTCTCTCTGGCGATGGTGTTCGTGACGGCGTCACTGGCGGCGTTCCTGGGCGATGCGACGCTGTACTGGCTGGGGCGGCGCGGGCTGAAGTCGAAGAACGGGTCGCGGTGGCTGGAGGCCATCCGGTCGCGGGCGCCGGAGGACCGGCTGGAGCAGGCGCAGGAGAAGCTCTCCGCCCACGGGGTGGCGGTGCTGGTGCTGTCCCGGCTGGTGCCCGCGGGGCGCATCCCGGTGATGCTGGCCTGTCTGCTGGCCGAGTGGCCGCTGCGGAGGTTCTCCCGGGGGAACCTGCCGGCTTGTCTGGCTTGGGCCGCCACCTACCAGTTGATCGGGGTCCTCGGAGGGGCGCTGTTCGCCGAGCCGTGGCAGGGCGTGGTGGCGGCGATCGCGCTGACCCTGCTGCTCAGCGCGGTGCCGGCGGTGTGGCGGCGGGTGCGGTAGCTGCTTTTCGGGGGCGGGGGCGCCGTGGTG
>NZ_JAIGQA010000280.1:0-6193 GCF_019733245.1 Streptomyces sp. WAC04114 | reverse complement strand
GCGACCGCGGCCAGGGTGTCCAGATGCCCGCAGGAGCCGACGGCCTGCCTCAGCCCGGCCCGGTCGGTGACGTCGAGGGTGTGGGTGCGGGCGGTGCCGCCGCTGTCCTTGATCAGGGTCGCCGTCTCGTGCAGGCCCTCGGCATCACGGTCCGCGCAGTGCACTGTCGCGCCCGCCTCGGCGAGCAGCAGGGCCGAGGCGCGGCCGATGCCGCTCGCGGCGCCGGTGACGAACGCGGTGCGGCCGCTGAGGTCGTACGCCGTGACGGGCATACAAGGACCGTACGAGCGTTTCTGACGGGTCGTCAATTGGTGCGGCTGCGCCGGGTCGGGGCGGGGGCGTGGCCGGGCTGGCAGGTGGGGCACCAATAGGTCGGGCGTTCGCGGGAGCCGTCGCCCTGGTCGGCGACCCGGATCGAGGTGCGGCAGCGCAGACAGGGGCGCGGGGCGCGGCCGTAGACGAAGAGGTCCTGGCCGCGGCGGCCCGTGGTGGTGCGGATGGGGCGGTCGCGGTTGGCTTCCAGCAGCTTCTTGGCGAGCGCCGGCAGCTTCGCGGCCCGGTCGGGGGGCAGGTCGCCGGCCGGGAGCCAGGGGGTGACGCCGAGGAGGAAGCAGATCTCGCTCTTGTAGACATTGCCGACGCCGGCGAGGTTGCGCTGGTCGAGCAGGGCCTCACCGAGCTCGCGGGCGGGGTCCTGGAGGACGTTGGCGAGGGCGCGGTCGGGGTCCCAGTCCGGGCCGAGGAGGTCGGGGCCGAGGTGGCCGATCGCGCGGTGCTCGTCGCTCGTGCGCAAGAGTTCCAGGACGGGGAGGCGGTAGCCGACGGCCGTGCGGTCGGGGTTGCCGAGGATCGCGCGGATCTGGTGGCCGGGGCCGCCGCTCCAGCGCTGGCCGTTTCCGTACACCTTCCAGGAGCCGTCCATCCGCAGGTGGGAGTGGAGGGTCAGGCCGCCCTCGAGGCGGGTCAGGAGGTGCTTGCCGCGCGCGGTGACGTCCAGGACCGTACGTCCGGTGAGGTCGGCCGTGGCGAAGCGGGGCACCCTGAGGTCGCTGCGGGTCAGCACCTTGCCCGCGAGGGCGTCGTGCAACCGCCTCGCGGCCTGCCAGACCGTGTCACCTTCGGGCATGGCTCAAGGGTGGCACGGTCGGGGCGTGCTCGGTCGGGGCGGCTGTGGGCGGGTGGTCGTCATGCGCGCAGGCGGAGTCCTCGGGGCGTCGCGATGAAGCCCGCTCCTTCCAGGAGGGTGCCAATGGGGGCGGTGAGGGCTTGTGCGCCGTTGATGCGCTCCACCGTGACCGTGCCGAGCGAACCCGCGCGGGCGGCTGCGGCGAGGGCTTCGGCTGCGCTGCCCAGGCGGGGGTCGGCGGTGGGGTCGCTGTCCGGGTCGGCGGGCCAGGCCAGCAGGGTCTTGCCGCCGCGCTCCATGTAGAGCGTCAGCTCGCCGTCGACGAGCACCACCAGGGAGCCCGCTTTGCGGCCTGGCTTGTGCCCGGCGCCGGACGGCGGCTCGGGCCAGGGCAGGGCTGCGCCGTAGGCGTTCGCCGGGTCGGCGGCGGCGAGCACCACGGCCCGGGAGGCGCCGTCGGGGCGGGTGCGGCGGCCCGGGAATCCCTGGTCGTACCCCGCGCGCCCGCCGTTCTGCCAGGGCGGGGCGGTCTGCGGGTAGTCGCGGGGCGAGACCCACTCGCCCGGGGACGGATCGGGGATGGCGAAAGAGGCGTCCAGGTCGGGGAAGCCGTCCGGGCCCGGGTCGCCCGTGTGGTCGTGGGAGGGGACGGAGGCGTCCGCTCCGGCGAAGTCGTGGGCCGGGAACGGGCCGGGTTCGGTGCCGGTCGGCGGGCCGGGCATGTCCTGGCCGCGGTCGCGGGCGTTGGACACCGCGCGCAGGCGGTCCACCGCGCCGTCCATCGCGAACTGCGCGGCGCCGAGCCCCTCCACCACATAGCCGCGGCGGGCCTGGCCGCTCTCCTCGAAGACCGACAGGACGCGGTACGTCGCCGAGAAGCCGCCCTCGACGCCCTCCGCCGAGACCGCGCCCCTGGTGACTACGCCGTGCCGGTCGAGCAGGGTGCGGGCGAGGGCGTGGGCCCGCACGGTGGGGTCCGGTTCATGGGCCGGGAGCAGGGACCAGCGGCCCGCGACCGTCGGGGGGCCGGAGCGGGACGCCGTGCGGGCCGCGGCCGTCAGGGAGCCGTAGCGGCCGCGCGGCATCGAGCGCTTGGCACGGTGGGCCGTGGAGCCCGCGGTGCGGCCCGAGCCGAGCAGAGAGCGCATCGGGGTGAGCGTGTCGTTCGTCAGGCGGCCGGACCAGGCCAGGTCCCAGAGGGCGTCGGCCAGCTGGGGATCGGTGGCCTCGGGGTGGGTGGTGGCACGGACCTGGTCGGCGATCTGCCGGAAGAACAGGCCGTAGCCGCCGGAGAGGGTGTCCAGGACGGACTGGTGCAGGGCGGTCAGCTCCAGCGGGTGCGGCGGCGGCAGGAGCAGGGGGGCCGCGTCCGCCAGGTAGAGGGAGACCCAGCCGTCCTTGCCGGGGAGCGAGCCCGCCCCGGCCCAGACCACCTCTCCGGCGGCGGTGAGCTCGTCCAGCATCGCCGGGGTGTAGTTCACGACCCGGGAGGGCAGCACCAGCTTCTCCAGGGCGGAGGCCGGCACGGACGCGCCCTGCATCTGTTCGATGGCGCGGACCAAGCCGTCGATGCCGCGCAGGGAATGCCCCTTGCCGATGTGCTGCCACTGGGGGAGGAACTGGGCGAGCGCGGCCGGAGGGACCGGCTCCAGTTCGTGGCGCAGGGCGGCCAGGGAGCGGCGGCGCAACCGGCGCAGTACAGCGGCGTCGCACCATTCCTGGCCGATCCCGGCCGGGTGGAACTCGCCCTGGACGACCCGCCCCGCCGCCGAGAGCCGCTGGAGAGCGCCCTCGGTGACGGCCACGCCCAGACCGAAACGGGCCGCTGCCGTGGCCGAGGTGAACGGGCCGTGGGTGCGGGCGTAGCGTGCGAGGAGGTCGCCGAGCGGGTCCTTGACCGGCTCCGTGAAGGCTTCCGGGACGCCGACCGGCAGGGCGGTGCCCAGGGCGTCGCGCAGGCGGCCCGCGTCCTCGATCGCCGCCCAGTGGTCCCTGCCCGCGATCCGGACCCGGATGGCACGGCGGGCGCCCGCCAGGTCCTGGGCCCACTGCGGTTCGGCACCCCGCTCGGCCAGTTCCGCGTCCGTGAGCGGGCCGAGCAGGCGCAGCAGGTCCGCGACACCCTCGGCGTCCTTGACGCGGCGGTCCTCGGTGCGCCATTGAAGCTCCTGCTCCAGCTCGGTCAGCACCTCCGCGTCGAGCAGCTCGCGCAGCTCCGCCTGGCCCAGCAGCTCCGCCAGCAGCCGCGAGTCCAGCGACAGGGCTGCGGCGCGGCGCTCGGCCAGCGGGGAGTCACCCTCGTACAGGAACTGGGCGACGTAGCCGAAGAGGAGGGAGCGCGCGAACGGGGAGGGTTCGGGAGTCGTGACCTCGACCAGGCGGACCTTGCGCGACTCCAGGTCGCCCATCAGCTCGACGAGCCCCGGCACGTCGAAGACGTCCTGGAGGCACTCGCGGACCGCCTCCAGGACGATCGGGAACGAGCCGAACTCGCTCGCCACCTGCAGCAGCTGCGAGGCGCGCTGCCGCTGCTGCCACAGCGGGGTGCGCTTGCCCGGGTTGCGGCGCGGCAGCAGCAGCGCACGCGCGGCGCACTCGCGGAAGCGGGAAGCGAACAGGGCCGAGCTGCCCACCTGGTCGGTGACGACCTGATCGACCTCGCCCTTGTCGAAGACGACGTCCGCCGCGCCCACGGGGGCCTGCTCCGCGTCGTACTCCCGGCCCATCTTCACCGGCTCCTGGTCCAGCAGGTCCAGTCCCATGAGATCGGCGTCCGGCAGGCGCAGCACGATGCCGTCGTCGGCGTGCATGACCTGTGCGTCCATGCCGTAGCGCTCGGAGAGCTTGGCGCCGAGCGCGAGCGCCCAGGGGGCGTGGACCTGGGCGCCGAAGGGGGAGTGCACCACCACGCGCCAGTCGCCGAGCTCGTCGCGGAAGCGCTCCACGACGATCGTCCGGTCGTCCGGGATGTGGCCGCAGGCCTCGCGCTGCTCGTCCAGGTAGGAGAGCACGTTGTCCGCCGCCCACGCGTCCAGCCCGGCGGCGAGGAGCCGGAGGCGGGCGTCGTCCTTGGGCAGCGAGCCGACCTCGCGCAGGAACGCGCCCACCGCCCGGCCCAGTTCCAGCGGGCGGCCCAGCTGGTCGCCCTTCCAGAAGGGCAGCCGGCCCGGCACGCCCGGGGCGGGGGAGACCAGGACGCGGTCGCGGGTGATGTCCTCGATGCGCCAGGAGCTGGTGCCGAGCGTGAAGACGTCGCCGACGCGGGACTCGTAGACCATCTCCTCGTCGAGCTCGCCGACCCGGCCGCCGCCCTTCTTGGGGTCGGCGCCCGCGAGGAAGACGCCGAAGAGTCCGCGGTCGGGGATCGTGCCGCCCGAGGTGACGGCGAGGCGCTGCGCGCCGGGGCGCCCGGTGATCTCGCCGGTCACCCGGTCCCACACCACGCGCGGGCGCAGCTCCGCGAACGCGTCGGACGGGTAGCGGCCGGCCAGCATGTCGAGGACCGCCGTGAAGGCCGACTCGGGCAGCGAGGCGAAGGGGGCGGCCCGGCGGACGGCGGCGAGGAGGTCGTCGAACTGCCAGGAGTCCAGGGCCGTCATGGCGACCACCTGCTGGGCCAGGACGTCCAGAGGGTTGGCGGGCACCCTGAGGGACTCGATGGAGCCGGTGCGCATGCGCTCGGTGACCACCGCCGCCTGCACCAGGTCGCCGCGGTACTTCGGGAAGACCACACCGGTGGAGACCGCGCCCACCTGGTGCCCCGCCCGCCCCACCCGCTGCAGGCCGGAGGCGACCGAGGGCGGCGACTCGACCTGGACCACCAGGTCCACCGCGCCCATGTCGATGCCCAGCTCCAGGCTGGACGTGGCCACGACCGCGGGCAGGCGCCCCGCCTTGAGGTCCTCCTCGACCAGGGCCCGCTGCTCCTTGGACACCGACCCGTGGTGGGCGCGGGCGATGACCTGGGGGGCGCCCTGGGCCGCTCCCGAGCCGCCCATGAGCTCGGCGGGGGCGTGGTGCTCGTCGAGGGGCACGCCCGTGGCCCGTTCGTACGCGATCTCGTTCAGGCGGTTGCAGAGGCGCTCCGCGAGGCGGCGGGAGTTCGCGAAGACGATCGTGGAGCGGTGGGACTGGACGAGATCGGCGATCCGCTCCTCCACGTGCGGCCAGATGGATGGACGCTCCGCGCCTTCCTGGCCGTCCGCCACCGGGGAGCCGCCCAGCTCGCCCAGGTCCTCGACCGGGACGACCACGGACAGGTCGAACTCCTTGCCCGACTCCGGCTGGACGATCTCCACCTTGCGGCGCGGCGAGAGGAACCGGGCCACCTCGTCGACCGGGCGGACCGTCGCGGAGAGGCCGATGCGGCGGGCGGGCTTCGGCAGGAGGTCGTCCAGCCGCTCCAGGGAGAGCGCGAGGTGGGCGCCGCGCTTGGTGCCGGCGACCGCGTGCACCTCGTCGAGGATCACCGTGTCGATGCCGGTCAGGGCGTCGCGGGTGGCCGAGGTCAGCATCAGGAACAGCGACTCGGGCGTCGTGATCAGGATGTCCGGCGGGCGGGTGGACAGCGCGCGGCGCTCGGCGGCCGGGGTGTCGCCGGAGCGGATGCCCACCTTGACCTCGGGCTCGGGCAGGCCGAGGCGCACGGACTCCTGGCGGATGCCGGTCAGCGGGCTGCGCAGGTTGCGCTCGACGTCCACCGCCAGGGCTTTCAGCGGGGAGACGTACAGGACGCGGCAGCGCTTCTTGGGGTCGGCCGGGGGAGGTGTCGAGGCCAGCTGGTCCAGGGCGGCCAGGAAGGCCGCCAAGGTCTTTCCGGAGCCGGTGGGTGCGACGACCAGCACGTCCGAGCCCTCGTGGATGGCCTGCCACGCACCGGCCTGGGCCGGGGTGGGCGCGGAGAAGGCACCCGTGAACCAGGCGCGGGTCGCGGGTGAGAAGCCGTCCAGGGCTCGGTGCGCATTGCTGGGCATGCGTCCATCGTGCACCCCGGCACTGACAACGGGGCTTCGCCGCCTCGTCCCCCGGGGCGCGCGGGATGGGGCGGGGGCGGCTGCGGCCTTCGGG
>NZ_JAIGQA010000027.1:0-58776 GCF_019733245.1 Streptomyces sp. WAC04114 | reverse complement strand
GGTGCGGGGACGGGCTGGTTCTTCGCGGGCTCGCTGCCGGGCTGGTTCCTGGCGGGCTCGCCGCCGGGCTGGTTCCTGGCCGGCTCACCACCCGGCTGATTCTTCGCGGGCTCACCACCGGGCTCGTTCCTGGCCGGCTCACCACCGGGCTGACTCCGCGCAGGCTCACCGCCCGCCTGATTCCCGGCCGGTCCGCCGCCGGGTCCCGGGGCCGGGCGGCCCTTCGCCGTCTCGGCCTCCGTTCGCACTTCCGTGGGTCCGGAGCCGTGGCGGCCCGTGGTCGGGCGGCCCTTGGCCGTTTCCCCCTCGGAGCGTGGTTCCGCGGCCCCGGATCCGGGCCGTACCTGCGTCGGTCCGGATCCGGGCTGCCCCTTCGCGGGCTCATCGTGGGGCCGGGCGCGGCCCGCCCCTCCGGCGCCGGTGTCCCCGTCGCCGGTGTCGGACGCGAGCGCCGCCCCCGGACCGGACCGGGCGCTCGCGTCCTGCCGCTGCCCGGGCCCGCCCGGCACCCGGGCCAGCTCGGGCGACGACGTGTCCAGCGGCACCGACCAGGACCGTACGAGCCCCAACTGCACGGCCTGGCGCGGCAGTACGGCATCCAGCAGCCAGTCGGCGGCGACCCGCACGCGGTTGCCGGGCATCGCGGCGAGGTGGTAGCCCCGTGTCACCACGCCGGCCGGTACGCCGGACAGGGTCACGCCGAGCGGATTGGCGGCGGCCTTCGCCCCGCCCAGGTCGACGACGAAGCCCAGATCGCGGTGGCGGTACGGCGTGCGCGCCCCGCCGAGACCGAGTGACGCGGCGACGTTCTCCGCCGCGACCTTGCCGTGCCGCCAGGCGTGCTGCGCGGTCATCGGCGTGTAGCTCCCCGGCTTCTCCAGATCCGGCACCGCGGCCACGTCCCCGCAGGCGAACAGCTCCGGCCGGCCCGGCACCCGCAGATGCGGATCGACCAGCAGCCGCCCCTTCTCCATGGGCAGCCCGAGGGACTCCACCAGCGGATCGGGACGCACGCCCACGCACCACACCAGCGTCCGGGTCTCGACGAACTCGCCGTCGGTCAGCAGGACCCCGTCGTGCGTGGCCTCCTTCACCGAGGTCCCCATGCGCACGTCCACGCCCCGCTGCCGCAGCACCCGGTCGGCGGTGGCGGACAGCTTCTCGTCCATCTCCGGCAGCACCCGCGGCGCCACGTCCAGCAGCATCCAGCGCGGTCGCATTCCTCGCCGCAGCGGGTGCTTGCGCACCTGCGCGTCGGTGTACATCTGCCCGTGCGCGGCGACCTCGGTGCCGGTGTATCCCGCCCCGACCACGACGAAGGTGCACCGCGCGGCGCACGTGGCGGGATCGTCCGAGGACGCCGCGAGCTCCACCTGCCGGGTCACGTGGTCGCGCAGGTACAGCGCCTCGGGAAGACCGCGGAAGCCGTGCGCGTACTCGGCGACACCGGGGATCGGCAGCAGTTTGTTGACGCTGCCCGCGGCGAGCACCAGCCGGTCGTAGGCGAGGGTGCCGCCCTCACCCTCCGGGCCGGTGTAGTGCAGGGTGCGGTCGTCCAGGTCGATCCGGTCGGCCTCGCCCAGCACCAGCCGGACGTCCGGCAGCGAGTCCGAGAGGGAGACCGTGACCCGGCGCGGCTCCAGGATGCCGGCGGCGACCTGGGGCAGCAGGGGCAGGTACAGGAAGTAGTCGGTCGGGTTCAGCAGGGTGATGTGGGCCCGGCCCCGGGTGATGCGGGACAGGGTGCGGGCGGTGCGGTACCCGGCGAAGCCGGCACCGACGATCAGGATGCGGGGTCGACTCACGGTCGCTCGCCTCCGGCGCTGTCGCGTGGCTCGGGAGCCTTCCGCGTCCCCTTGGCCAGCGCGGCCAAACGTCGGCCGGGCCCGCTCACCCGCCCGCCGCCGGTTTCCAGCCGCCCGCCCGCCGCCGGTTTCCGGCCGCGCCCCCGGGTACCCGGTGCGGGACACGGACCGCCGACGTCGCGGAGGCACTCCCCCATGCCCGAGTACGGCTACTTCCTCTCGTGCGAGCAGTACGGACCCGCCGAGCTGATCGAGCAGGCGCGGATGGCCGAGCAGGCCGGCTTCCAGGCGCTGTGGATCTCGGACCACTACCACCCGTGGAACGACGAGCAGGGCCAGAGCCCGTTCGTGTGGTCGGTGATCGGCGCACTGTCCGAGGCGGTGTCCCTGCCGATCGAGACGGCGGTCACCTGCCCCACCGTGCGCATGCACCCGGCGGTGGTGGCGCACGCCGCGGCGACCAGCGCGGTGATGACGAACAACCGCTTCCGGCTCGGCGTCGGCTCCGGCGAGGCGCTCAACGAGCACATCCTGGGCGACCACTGGCCCCCGGCGCACGTCCGGCTGGACATGCTGGAAGAGGCGATCCAGGTGATGCGCCGGCTGTTCACCGGCGAGGAGGTGAACCACCACGGGCCGCACTACACGGTCGAGAACGCCCGGCTGTACACCGTCCCGGACGAGCCGATCCCGATCGACATCTCCGGCTTCGGCCCCGCCGCGACGCAGCTGGCCTCCCGCGTCGGTGACGGCTACATCACCATGATGCCGGACGAGGCGATGGTGGAGCAGTACCGCAAGGGCGGAGGCGGCGGAAAGCTCGTCAGCGGCGGCACCAAGGTCTGCTACGACACCGACAAGGACGAGGCCGTACGGACCGTCCACCGGCTCTGGGCCAACGAACAGCTGCCGGGCGAGCTCGGCCAGGTGCTGCCCTCCCCGAAGCACTTCGAGCAGGCGCAGCAGCTCGTCACCGAGGACATGGTGCGCGGCAACCGGGTGTGCGGCGACGACCTGGACGAGCACGTGGCGGAGCTGAAGCAGTTCGCCGACGCGGGTTTCGACCGGGTCTACGTGAACCAGATCGGCCCGGACCTGCGCGGCTTCTTCGACTTCTACCGTACGAAGGTGCTGCCCCAGCTCCAGCAGGCCGTCTGACATTCCCGGGCGGGGCGTGCCGGGTCGCCTAGAGTCGCCCGCATGTCTGTTCGTCTACGTATGCGTGAGGCCCTGCCGGAAGCGATGCGGGCCCGGGACAAGGCCGCGGTGAGTGCCCTGCGGGGCACTCTGGCGGCCCTGGACAACGCCGAGGCGGTACCCGTCGACACCGTCCCCCGCGCCGGCGCCCTGGAGGCCTCGCCGGTCGGCGTCGGCGCCACCGAGGCGGCCCGGTGCGAGCTCGATGAGCGTGCCGTGGCGGACATCGTGCGTACCGAGGCGTCCGAACGGCTGGCGGCGGCCGCGCAGTTGACCGCGCCCGCACACGCCGCCCGGGCCGAACGGCTCCGGGCGGAGGCGGCCGTGCTGCTCCGGTTCCTCGACACCACCGAGGACACGGCCGAAGAGGTCGCCGCCGACGCGTAGCGGACCAGCGGACTAGCGGCGGGCCTGCCCGGCCAGCCTGCGGAACGCCAGTACGCCCGCTCCCGCTGTGAGGGCCGCTCCCAGCCGGGCGCGGTTGCGCGACAGCCACTGCTGCGGGCCCCCGGCGGTGGACTCGTCGTCGAAGCGCCCGTGCGCGCCGAAGTCCCGCCCGTGCGCGCCGTCCGCCGGGGACCAGAGGTTCGCGGGCCCCTCGGGCCGGCCCTCCTCCTGCTGGGCGTCGACGTTGGTGCGGGCCAGGTAGCGGTCCAGCAGTCCGGGGATCACGGCGTTGGCGAGGAGCGTGGCGGCCGTGGAGCCGCCCACCCAGTACTCGCGGCGCCGCGCGTGCGACGCCGCGTGCACGATCGCCCGGGCGGCGACCTCCGGTTGGTACACGGGCGCCACGGGCCGTGCCCGCCCGGGCATCCGGTTCAGCACCCAGTCGAACTGCGGGGTGTTGAGGCCCGGCAGCTGCACCATCGTCGTCCGCACCCCGCTGCGGGCGTGCAGCAGTTCGCAGCGCAGCGACTCGTTGAACCCCTGGATCGCGTGCTTGGCCCCGCAGTACGCCGACTGCAGCGGAATGCCCCGGTAGGCGAGCGCGGATCCGACCTGCACGATCGTGCCGCGGTCGCGCGGCAGCATGTGCCGCAGGGCGGCCCGGGTGCCGAACACATAACCCAGGTACGTCACTTCGGTGACGCGCCGGAACTCGTCCGGCTCGACCTCCGTGAACGGCGCGAACACGCCGGTGAAGGCGTTGTTGACCCAGACGTCGATGTGGCCGTACGCGTCGACGACCTGCTGGGCGGCGGCGTCGACGGCCTTGGCGTCGGAGACGTCCACGGGGACGACGAACGCCTCGCCCCCGGCGCGCTCCACCTCGTCCGCCGCCGCGGCGAGTCCCTCACGCCCGCGGGCGAGCAGGGCGACCCTGTCGCCGCGGGCGGCGAAGGCCCGGACGGTGGCCCGTCCGACGCCCCCGCTGGCGCCGGTCACCACGACCACACGGCCGCGCTTGCGCGGGGTTCCCGCCGTCCGCACCCGGCATCACGCTCCGCGGTGCGGGACGTCCGGAGCCTCGGACGGCCGCGGCGGCACGGGGCCCGGGGCGTCCGCTCCGGCGGGCGGGGCCGGCGGCACGGGCGGATACGGCATGCCGCCGACGGCCCCGGCCGCGCTCTGACGGGCGCCGGCCCCGCCCGGTGCCATGCCGGCCGCGTGGTCCGCTCCCGGCCGGGACGGCCGGGCCATGCCGCGCAGCACGTAGGCCAGGGCTCCCAGGATCACGGCGGTGATCAGCGCGGCCGCCCAGTCGGGAAGGCCGAGGGCGAGAGCCAGTCCCACGGCGAGGGCGAGGGCGGCGCCCGCGTACAGGGCGAGCGCGCCGGACGCGGCGTACAGCGCGGCCTTGCGGCGCTGCCCCCGCGCCTGCTCGCGCAGTTCGTCCCGCACGGTCTCGCGCGCCACCTGTGCCAGCTCGTCGACCAGGTGCTTGTCCAGATGCTCCAGGTGATGCAACGGCTTCATGCCCGGCCGGGTACCCTCGCCCCCTTGCGCGTAACTAGGCTCAGCCACATGGAGATTCTGGGTGCCACACTGCGCGTCTGCGTCGACGACCTCGAGACCGCGATCCCCTTCTACGAGCGGCTGGCGGGCGGCAGAGCCCAGCGCTTCGAGCGGGAAGGTGTCCAGGTGGCGGCCGTCGGCTGCTTCCTGCTGATGAGCGGACCCCCGGCCGAACTGGAGGTGCTGCGCAAGGTCACCGCGACGATCGCCGTGACGGACGTCGAGGAGACCCACAAGGTGCTGACCGAACTGGGGGCCCACATCGTGGCGGGCCCGATCGCCTCACCGGCTGGCCGCAACCTGATCGCCCTGCATCCGGACGGCTCGATCTACGAGTACGTGGACCGTCAGGCGTAGGCGTCGCAACCGGGGATCAGTGCCCCGTCGGGGTGACCATCTCGGTGGTGATCGCCCAGCGTTCGTGGTCGCGCCAGGCCCCGTCGACGAAGAGCATCTTCGGCGAGAAGCCCTCCAGGCGGAACCCGCAGGCGCGGGCCAGGGCGATCGACGCGGCGTTGCCCGGCTGGACGTTGATCTCCAGCCGGTGCAGCCGCATCGGGCCGAACGCGTACCGCACGACGAGGTCAAGGCCTTCGCGCATCAGCCCCCGCCCGGCGGCGTGCGCGAAGGCCCCGTAGCCCAGGGCGCCGGACTGGAAGCCGCCCTGGACGATGTTGTTGATGTTGATGAACCCGCCGATGGCGCCGTCGCTCTTCTCGCAGACCAGGAACCCGGCCTTGGAGGGGTCCTCGATCAGCCGGCCCGCGTAGGCGGTGTAGGCCTGCGCCGTGGTGGGCGGGAAGAGCCACGGCTGGTGCAGGTCCTCGCTCTCCCGGGCGCGGGCGGTGAACTCGGCACCGTCCTCGTAGGTGAAGTGGCGGATCCCCACCCGGGGGCCTTCGGCGAGGTGGCGGGATGCGTGGTGCGGCACCCCGCCACAGTAACCGTGCTGCCCCGGGGTCCCCAGTCGAGTGTCAGAAGCCGGCACCACATTCCGACCAGTAGGTACTGGCCGGTAGTCATGGAGTGACACGTGTCAGGAGCCGTCAATCACCGAAACGAAGGTTTCTTGACAGGTTTTCAGCAGCGCGCCGCTCAGCTCAGGGCCGGTACGTCCAGCGTCAACGTGCCCGCCCCGGCGTCGAGTTCGGCCGCGACCCCGAGGGGCATGGTCAGCGCCCCCTCGCCGTGGCCGAACCCGAACTCCTCCACGACCGGGACACCCAGGCCGCCGAGCCGGTCGGCGAGGACCGTACGCAGCTCCTCGTACGGGCCGCACCCCGCCCACGACCCGAGGACGATCCCGGCGACCCCGTCGAGCCAGCCGGTGCGCAGGAGTTGGGTGAGATACCGGTCCAGGCGGTACGGGCTCTCCCCGATGTCCTCCAGCAGCAACAGCCCGCCCTGTGCCCCGGGGTGGGCGTGCGGGGTGCCGAGGTCGCTCGCGAGCAGGCTCAGGCAGCCGCCCACGGTGACGCCCCGGGCGCGGCCGGGGGCCAGTGCGGTGCCGCCCGGGGGCACGGCCGTGACGGTCCGCACGGACTCCGGCTCGAAGAGGGTGGCCCGCAAGTGCTCCTGGGCGCGGGCGGTCTTGAGGAAGTCGATGCCGGCGGCCGCGGGACCGTACAGGGTGACCAGACCCAGGCGGGTGGCGAAGGCCTGGTGCAGGACGGTGACGTCACTGAACCCGGCGAACACCTTCGGGCCCGCCGCCCGCATCGCCGTCCAGTCGATCAGGTCGACCATGCGCTGCGCCCCGTAGCCGCCCCGGGCGCACAGCACGGCCGCGACGGAGGGATCGCACCAGGCGTTCTGGAGGTCGGCGGCGCGCTGCTCGTCCGTGCCGGCCAGGTAGTCCAACTCCCGGTTTCTGCCCAGCACATGGGGCGTCACCACAGGGTCGAGGTCCCAACCGCGCAGGATGTCGAGCCCGGCCTGGAGCCGCTCCTCGGGCACCGGCCCGCTGGGCGCGACGACGGCGACGCGGGCGCCGGGGGCGAGCCGGGGCGGTCGGACCAGCTGGTTCACTTGCTGAGCTCCAGAGTGGGGACGGCGGGCGGGTCCAGGCGGAACACCTGGGCGTAGAGGGAGAGTTCGGCCTCCAGGGCGCGCACCATGGTCTCCGCCCTGCGGAACCCGTGCCCCTCCCCCTCGAAGGCGAGGTAGGCGTGCGGCACCTTGCGGCCCTCCAGCCGGGCCAGGAACCGCTCGCACTGCACGGGCGGGCAGATCACGTCGTCCAGGCCCTGGAGCAGCAGGAACGGCACGGTGAGGCGGTCGGCGTGGGCGGCGGGCGAGCGTTCCGCGTACCGGGCGGGCACCTCGTCGAGCGGCCCGATCAGGCCTTCCAGGTACCGCGACTCGAAGTCGTGGGTCTCCCCCGTGCTCCAGCCGGCCAGGTCCAGGATCGGGTACTTGATGGTGCCGCACGCGTAGACGTCGGTGGTGGTGAGCGAGGCGGCGGCGGTCCAGCCGCCCGCGCTGCCGCCCCGGACGGCGAGCCGGCCGCGGTCGGCGGTGCCCTCGTCGGCGAGGGCCAGGGCGACGGCGGCACAGTCCTCGACGTCGACCACGCCCCACTGCTCGCGCAGCCGCTCGCGGTAGGGGCGGCCGTACCCCGTGGAGCCGCCGTAGTTCACTTCGGCGACGCCGATGCCGCGCGAGGTGAAGTAGGCGATCTCCAGGTCGAGCACGAGCGGCGCGCGGCCGGTGGGCCCGCCGTGCGCCCAGACGACGTAGGGCGGCAGTTCGTCGCCGGGCGCGACGCAGCCGGGGTGGTGCGGCTGGTAGATGTGGGCGTGGATGTCGCGCCCGTCGGGGCCGGTGAAGGTGCGGATCTGCGGCTCGGGGTAGTACGCGGGGTCGACGGCGTCGTCGTGCTCGGCGCCGACCACCCGGGCCCGGCCGGTGCGGGCGTCCAGCTCGACGACCTCGTGGGCGCTGCGCGGACTGGCGCCGACGGCGACGACCCGTTCACCGTGGGCGGCGAGGGTGGGGGCGAACTCGGTCCAGGGTCCGGCCGCGTCGACGACCTCGCCGGTCTCGGGATCCAGGATGCCGAGGGCGGTGGCGCCCCGGCCGTGCACGACGGCGATCAGACCGCTCTCCAGCGGCGTGAACCATCGCGAACCGAGCTTCCACAAGGCCCCGCCGAACTCCTCCTCGCGCGGGCACACCGGTTCCCCGTCGAGGTAGAGGTTCCACCAGCCGGTGCGGTCGCTCGCGTGCAGCAGACGGCCGTCGTGGGTCCAGTCGGCCTGGGCGATGGCCTCACCGGGCCCGCCGGCCACGGTCCTGGCGCCCCGCAGGGTGCCGTCGGGGGCGAGGTCGGCGAGGAGCAGTTCGGTGCCGTCCCACGGCATGCTGGGGTGGTCCCAGGCCAGCCAGGCGGCCCGCCTCCCGTCGGGCGAGAGCTTCGGTCCGGTCACGAACCGGTGCCGCCCGTCGGTGAGTTCACGTACGGCTTCCCGGTCCTCGGCGGCGGATCCGTCCAGCGGGACGGCGGCCAGGACGCGGCGCACGTCGGTGGGTCCGTCGCCGATGAACTCCTCCAGCACGCACCACACCTCGCCCCGCTCGGGCAACGGCAGCGGCTCGGCCCAGCGCAGGCCGGCACCGACGGAGGACACGGGGGTGAGCGGTCGGGGTTCGCCGCCCGGCTCGCAGCGGTACAGCCGCTGGTCGGCGAAGTTCACGAACACCACCAGCGGTCCGGTGTCCCCCGCGACCGCGGCCCACGGGTGCCCGCCGTACTCGATGACCCGGCTGCGCACGTTCCACGGCGCGGGCAGCAGCGACTCCTCCCGGCCGTCGGCGTGCCGCCGCACCAGGGTGCGCCGGCCGCCCTCGGCGGGGCGAGGCTCGGTCCACCACACCTCGTCGCCGACGAACCCCACGTACTCCGGGTGCCCGTCGTGCGCGGCGGTCAGGGCCGCGTCGATGGGCGAGGGCCACTCCCCGTAGGCCAGCGTCCGCACCGTCTCCCCCACTCTCCTAGGCCGTCCGCAGGAACCGGTCGAGTACGCGGACACCGAAGTGCAGCGCCTCGACCGGTACCCGTTCGTCGACCCCGTGGAACATGGCCGCGTAGTCGTAGCCGTCCGGCAGCTTCAGCGGGGTGAAGCCGTAGCCGGTGATGCCGAGGCGGGAGAACTGCTTGGCGTCGGTGCCGCCGGACATGCAGAACGGCACCACGTGCCCCTCGGGTGCGAACTCCTCGATGGCGGCCCGCATGCCCGCGAAGGTCGCCGAGTCCACCGGCGACTCCAGTGCGACCTCGCGGTGGTGGAACTCCCAGTCCACGTCCGGCCCGGTGAGCCTGTCGAGGGTGCTGCGGAACTCCTCCTCGCCGCCGGGCATGTACCGGCCGTCCACGTGCGCCACGGCCTCGCCGGGAATGACGTTGACCTTGTAACCGGCGTCCAGCATGGTCGGGTTGGTGCTGTTGCGCAGGGTCGGCTCGACGAGCTTCGCGGCCGGACCGAGCTTCTCCAGCAGTGCGTCCACGTCGGTCAGGTCGCTCTCGATGCCGTAGAGCGCGGCGAGTTCGGTGAGGGCGGCGCGCACGGTCGGGGTCAGCCTGAGCGGCCACTCGTGTGCGCCGATCCGCGCGATCGCGCCCGCCAGACGCGTCACGGCGTTGTCCCGGTTGACCTTGGAGCCGTGCCCGGCGCGTCCGCGGGCGGTGAGCTTCAGCCAGGCGGTGCCGCGTTCCCCGGCCGCGATCGGGTAGATCTGCCGCCCGTTGCCGTCGTGGAAGGTGAAGGCGCCCGACTCGCTGATGCCTTCGGTGCAGCCCTCGAACAGGCCGGGGTGCCGGTCGGCGAGGAACCCGGAGCCGTCCTCGGCGCTGGCCTCCTCGTCGGCGGTGAACGCGATGACGACGTCCCGGCGGGGCCGGATGCCCTGCCGTGCCCAGCCGCGCACGACGGCCAGGATCATCGCGTCCATGTTCTTCATGTCGACGGCGCCGCGCCCCCAGACGACCCCGTCGCGGATCTCCCCGGAGAACGGGTGCACGCTCCAGTCGGCGGCCGCCGCGGGCACGACGTCCAGATGCCCGTGGAGCAGCAGGGCACCGGCCGAGGGGTCGGTGCCCTCGATGCGGGCGACGACGTTGGCCCGCCCCTTGGTGCGCTCCAGCAGCGTCGGTTCGATCCCGGCGTCGGCGAGCCGGGCCGCGGCGTACTCGGCGGCGGGCCGCTCCTGGCAGTCACCCCCGCCCCGGTTGGTGGTGTCGATCCGGATGAGGTCGGACGTGTACGTCACGACCTCGTCCAGCGCCTGCTCGTCCACCTGCTCAGCCATACTGCTCCTCCACCGCGGCCGAGACGATCGTGGTGACCGCCTTGAAGGCGCGGATGCCCTCGTACATGGTCCCGCTCGTGTACGCCACCTTCCGCTCCCCGATCCGTTCCACACCCGGGACGACGGTGGCGGCCATCGCGAGATGCTCGGCGTCGAACTCGACGGCCACGGTGAACGGGCCGCCGTGCACGGGTTCGTGACGCACCGCCAGTGCGGCGGCCTCCTTGGCCGCCGCCCGGATGTCGGCCGCGGTGCGACCGGGGGTGCGGCACACCGCCGCGTAGCGCGACACATGGTCCTTCACCGCGACCTTCAGCGCCTCGGGCGCGTACCCGAGCGCGTCCTCGCAGGCGACGTCGTCCCCGGTGACCAGCACGACCGGCACGCCGTACTCGGCGACGACATGGGCGTTGAGCAGCCCCTCGCTAGCCCGTACGTCGTTCAGCCACACACCCGTGATCGAGTTGGCGAGGTAGGTGTGCGCGAGGACGCCCTCCATGCCGGCGCCCGCGTGGTAGCCGACGAACGCGATGCCGTCGATGTCGCCGTGCTGCACGCCCTCGACCATGGACAGCGTCTTGTGCCGGCCGGTGAGCAGCTGGGCGCGGTCGTCGAGCTGCTCCAGCAGCAGGTTGCGCATCGACCAGTGCGCCTCGTTGATGATCACCTCGTCGGCGCCGCCGTCGTGGAAGCCGAGGACGGCGGCGTTGACGTCGGAGGTGAACAGCGACCGGCAGCGCTCCCACTGGGAGGCGCCCGGCACCACGTCGTCGGGCCAGGTGACGCCGGTGGCGCCCTCCATGTCGGCGCTGATGAGGATTCTCATGACGAGCCGTCCAGGGCGGAGATCTTCATGGTTCGTCACGTTACGCGCTGCGGACGGAACGGGCTACGAGGTGGTCACCGACGGATCGGCAGGTCGGCGACGAGCACGGTGAGGCGGCTAGGCCGTGCGCCCCGCGACCAGCCAGGTGGAGGGCAGCTCGATGCGCGTGCCGTCCGGGCGGTACTCCGTGGTCCTGAGCGGCAGCCGGCCGCTCGCCAGGACGGTGAGACCGGCCGAGCGCAGATACTCGGGCACGGCCTCGTCCGAGACCTCGCCGGGAGTGAGGCCGTGCCGGAGGACCGGTGCGAGCTTGGACGGCGGACCGTCCGGGCCGCCCGCCAGCCCCATCAGGACCTGCTTGGCGGCGCCCGAGAGCTCCACCAGGCAGGCTCGGCCCCGGTCGCCGACCAGCGTGGCGATCCCGTCGACGAGGGACTGCCGGTCGTCCGGATCGCACTGGTGCAGGACGCCCCGCACATAGACGTTGGTGTCGCCGAGCTCCGCGTGCAGCGCCTGGACCTCTTCCTTCTCGGCGGCGTCCAGCTGCCGGTAGGCGGCCTGGCCCGCGGGGTCGGAGCGCCGGGCGTGGTCGAGGGCCGCGGCGGACAGGTCGACGCCCAGGGCCCGCGGGAAACGGTCGGCGAGATAGCGGGTCTGGGTGCCGTTGCCGCAGCCGAGGTCCACCATCGGCAGCGCGGGATCGGCAAGGTAGGGCTCGAACAGGGCGAGATGCGGGCCCACGGTCAGGACCGGTTCCGCGTCCCAGAACACCGCCCCGGGATCGGCGGACGCCTCCTGCCAGAACGCCTCCCACGCCTCCCGGTACCGACTCGTCACGCTCATGGTCCACTCCCCAGGGTGCGAACGAATCCCGCCATACGGCGGGCGAGTACGGTGTATCGCGCCCCGGCCCCGGCCACAAGAACGCGGCACGTACCTTCACGCCCCGTTCGGCCCGGAGATGTTCAGCGGCGCGGCAGCGTCAGCTCGAACCACACCGTCTTGCCGGACGTGGTCCGGCTGGTCCCCCACTCGCGGGACAGCGTGCTGACGACGCGCAGACCGCGTCCGGCCTCGTCGAGCGGGCCCGCGCTGAGCAGGGTCGGCAGCTCATGGTCGTCGTCGTCCACCTCGCACAGCAGGGTGTCGCCGCGGACCAGGCGCAGTGTTACGGGCCGGGAGTGGGAGTGCCGTACGGCGTTGGTGACGAGTTCACCGGCCATCAGCTCGGCGGGCGCGACGAGTTTCGCCAGGCCCCAGTCGTGCAGTTGCTCGCGGACCGCCGCGCGGGCCCGGCTCACCTCGGCCGGGTCGAGAGCCAGGCGCCATTCGGCCACGTCGTCCGGTTCGATGCCGCTCAGGCGGGCCATCAGCAGCGCCACGTCGTCCTTGCGGCCGCCGCGGCCCGCCTCTGAAAACGTCACAGCGAGGGCGCGGATGATGGTGTCGCAGGCGTCGTCCATGGACGCGGCCGGGTGCGCGGCCGACTCGCAGAGCGTCGCCAGGCCCACCCCGATGTCCTCGCCGCGCACCTCGACCAGTCCGTCGGTGCACATGACCAGGCGGTCGCCGGGCTCGACGCGCACGCGGATCGCCTCGAAGGGCACTCCCCCGACGCCGATGGGCGCGCCCGTGGGCAGGTCCAGCAGTTCGCTGCGGCCGTCCGCGGCACGGACCAGGACGGGCGGGATGTGCCCGGCGTTGGCGAGGTGGAGTTCGCTCGCGATCGGGTCGTAGACGGCGTAGAGGCAGGTCGCCAGGTAGGTGTCACCGAGGCGCTGGGCGAGGTCGTCGAGGTTGCGCAGCAGCTGGGCCGGCGGCAGGTCGAGCCCGGCCATGGTCTGCACGGCCGTCCGCAACTGGCCCATCATCGCTGCCGAGTTCAGGCCGTGGCCCATGACGTCGCCGACGACGAGGGCCGTGCGCCCGCCGTGCAGCTTCACCGCGTCGAACCAGTCGCCGCCGACCCGCCCGAGCAGCGTGCCCGGCAGATAGCGGGTGGCGATGTCACAGCCGGCCATGCGGGGCGGGATGTGCGGGAGCATGCTGTCCTGGAGCGTCTCGGCGACGTTCTCCTGGAAGGTGTACATGCGCGCGTTGTCGAGCACGAGGCCCGCGCGGGCGGCGAGTTCGGCGCCGGTGACGCGGTCCATGTCGTTGAAGACGGGCCGCTCCGGGTGCCGCAGCAGGATCATGAAGCCGAGGACGACGTTGCGGGCCTTCAGCGGCACGACCAGCATCGAGCGGCCGGTGATGAGGGGCCGGATGTCGCGCTTGTCGAACTGCGCGGCGATGGCGTGCCCCATCTCCTCGCTGATGCGCGGCACGAGGACGGGTTCGCCGCTGGTCATGCACTGGAAGAACGGGGTGTGCGCCGGGAACGGCATGGCCTCGCCGACGGGGACGACGTCGTCCCAGCGGCCCGGTTCGTCGGTGTGCTCCAGGGCGACCCGGTGCCACATGGTGGTGGTGTCGGGCACGCCGTCCTCGAACCCCTCGCCGGCGACGACCTGTTCCCGCAGGTACGTGCCGGCGACGTCGGTGAAGCGGGGCACGACGGCCCTGCTGACCTCGACGATCGTGCGGGACAGGTCGAGGGAGGTGCCGATGCGGCCGCTGACCTCGTTGAGGAATTCCAGGCGCTCACGGACGGCGGCGTATTCGAGGTCCTCGCCCTCGTCGCGCAGGTCCGCCGGCAGGGGTTCGCCGGCGGCCAGGGCCCGCGCGGCCCGTTCGCGGCGTGCCTTGCGTTCGGCGCGCCGGGCCACTCCCCAGTCGGGGGTGACGGGCACCCGGTCGTGCTGGCTGAACTCCAGGATGGGGTAACCGAGTTCGAGGATCTGGGCGACGATGCGGGCGCTCTCGCCGACGCTCATGCTGGGCAGGATCTCGGGGAGCCGGCGGGCGAGGTCCTCCGCCCCGGGGAAGTCGGTGTGCAGCGCGAAGCCGGGCGCGATCCGCTCGAACGCCCCGTCGCCCGCGCGCAGTCCCTCGGCGTCGGCGGCCAGCACGAGCAGCCGCTCAGGGCCGGGGCCCACCAGCGGGTAGGCCCACCACAGGACGTCGACGCGGCCGTCCCCGGAGGCGGTGAGCCGGGCCCGGCCCGCGGCCGGGTAGGAGAGCCCGCCCTCGAGGGAGGATTCGAGGTCGGGGCCGAGTCCGTCACCGGCGGCGTACGGGATGGTGTCCCGTTCGTCGGGCAGTGCGCCGGAGACGGGGAGCAGGTCGAGGGCGGTGCGGCCGATCGCCTCGTCCTTGGGGACGCCGAAGAGGCGCCGCGCGCCGCGGCTCCAGTGGGACACGAGGCCGTCGCGGTCGACCACGACGACGGCCAGGGGCACGCGGCCGGGCTCGGCTGGTTCGGTCACCGTGCCCTGCCCAGCCCTGTCGGTGCCATGGTCCATGGCCAGGCCCTCTCTCCCCACGGACTCAAGATCTGTGCCGGTGTCTCCACCGTACGGCTCCCGCCGGTGGCGATGTGAGGCAATGCGGGAATTGACCGCGCGGGGTTCGCACCGGCGTACGACCCCGCGCGCCGCTGCCCGTTCGGCTCGCGGCCGGTGCCGGTTCAGTCCTCGTGGCTCAGCTGCAGATCCCGCTCGGTACGGCCTCCTCCGGCGACCTGGAGCACGGTGGCGACGGGCGGGTATCCGGCGGCGATGACGGTGTACTCGCCGGAGGACAGGTCGACGAAGCGGAACGTGCCGTCGGCGCCCGTGGTGAGGGTGTCGACGACGTTGCCCGCCACGTCGAGCAGGGTCACGCGCGCGTCCTCGACGGGCCGGCCGCCGCCCGCCCGGACGGTGCCGCGCAGCACGGCCCCGCCGGCCAGTTCGATGTCCCGGCGGGTCTCGCGGGCGGCCTGGACGGTGACGGGGAGCGCGGCAGGGCGGAAGGCGGGCGCACTGGCCGCGAGGGTGTACTCACCGGCGACGAGCTCGGTGATGGCGTAGCCGCCCTCCCGGCCGCTGCGGGTGGTGGCGACGACCTCGCCGTGCACGTTGGTGAGGGTGACGGTGGCGTCCCGCACGGGTGAGCCGTCGGCGGTGACCACGGTGCCGATCAGGTTTCCGGCGCCGCCGAGGACGATGTCGAGCTCGACGGGGCGTTCGCCGACGGTCACGGTGACGGCCTGCGGCTGGTGGCCGCCGGCCGCGGCGATCAGCACGTACGAGCCCGGGCCCGGGGTGGCCAGCGCGTAGCGCCCGTCCTCGCCGCTCGCGCCGCGGCCGGTCTGCTGCCCGGTGACGTCGATGAGCGTGAGCGCCGCGCGGGGCACGACGGTCCCGTCGGGGTGCTGCACCGAGCCGCACACGGGCACGCCCGCGAGGTGCGCGGCGCGGGCCGGCGGGACCGGGACGGTCCCCGGCGCCGGGTCGGTGACGGAGGCGTTGTGGGACACCAGGGGTTTCTCCTTGAGGAAGAGGGCGATGACCAGTCCGAGGACGAGCACCGGCACCAGGTAGAGGAAGATCCGCGGCATGGCGTCGGCGTACGCCCGGATGTAGTCGTCGCGCAGGGCCGGGGGCAGCGCGTGCACGAGTTGCGGGGTGAGGGACTCGGGGTCAGGCAGCCCGGCCCGCGCGGGAAGCCGGTCGGCGAGGGCGTCGGCGAGCCGGTCGGCGAACAGGGTGCCGAAGACGGCGGCTCCGACGCTGCCGCCGATCTGCCGGAAGTAGTTGTTGGCGCTGGTGGCCGTGCCGAGGTCGGAGGGGCGTACGGAGTTCTGTACGGCGAGGATCAGCACCGGCATCACCATGCCGATGCCGGCGCCGAGGACGGCCATCCAGATGCTGTAGTGCAGCCGGGGCGTGCCGACCTCCAGGCGCGACAGCAGCCACATGCCGGTGACGGAGAGGGCGCCGCCGAGGATCGGGTAGGCCTTGTAGCGGCCGGTGTGGCTGATGAGCCGGCCGGCGATGATCGAGGCGCCGACGATGCCGGCCATCATCGGCAGCATGAGCAGGCCCGATTCTGTGGCGGAGGCCCCGTCGACCATCTGCAGGTACGTCGGCAGATAGCTGGCGGCGCCGAACAGGCCCACCCCGATCACCAGGCCGACCAGGCCGGTGACGTTGAAGACGGAGTCCCTGAACAGCCTGAGGGGGATGAGGGGTTCGACGGCGAAGTGCTCGACGACGAGGAAGAGGACGGTCGCCGCCGCCGCTCCGGCCGCGAGGCCCAGGATCATGCGCGAGTCCCAGGCGTACTCGGTGCCGCCCCAGCTGGCCAGCAGGACCAGACAGGTGGAGGCGGCGGTCAGCAGCAGCGCGCCGAGGACGTCCAGCCGGGCCCGGACGGCCGGCTTGGGGAGCTTCAGCGTGACGGCGACGACGACCAGGGTGACCAGGCCGAAGGGGACGTTGACGTAGAAGCACCAGCGCCAGGAGAGGTGGTCCGTGAAGTAGCCGCCGAGCAGCGGTCCGGCCACGGAGGCGAGGCCGAAGGCGGCGCCGATCAGGCCCATGTAGCGGCCGCGCTGCCGGGGCGGCACGATGTCCGCGATGATCGCCTGGACGCCGGTCATGAGGCCGCCCGCACCGACGCCCTGCAGGGCGCGGAAGGCGATCAGCTGGTCCATGGTCCGAGCCCGGCCCGCGAGCGCGGAGCCGACGACGAAGACGACGATCGCGAACTGGAAGACGCCCTTGCGGCCCAGCAGATCGCCGAGCTTGCCGTAGATCGGCAGTCCGACGGTGGCCGTGAGCAGGTAGGCGGTGATCGCCCAGGACATCCGGTCCAGGCCGTGCAGTTCACCGACGATCTTCGGCAGCGCGGTGGCGACGATCATCTGCTCCAGGGCGGCCAGGAGAAGGGCCGGCATGAGAGCGAGGAAGACCACCCGCACCCGGCGCGGGCTCGGTCCGGTGTCCGGACCCGGCGGGGGTGCGGGGGTGTCGGGAGGCGCTACCGCCGGTTCGTCCTGCGCCAGAGTGATCCCGCCCACTCACCGCTCCCCTCGTCGCGCTGCCGCGCAATTCCCGCGTAAAAGCGACAACTACGAGCAAGCGCGACGAGTTACGGCACAGGAGCGAGCCGTACGGAGATCACTCGAACCGGTGAGGAGGGGCAACAACCCCTGAGACGTTGAACCTTGGGGCGGACTACTTCTCGACCTCGGCGGCGAGCTTGGCCAGCATCGCGTCGTAGATCCGGCCGAGGCCCTTGGGTGCGAAGGTCTTCTCGAAGAAGCCGCCGATGCCGCCGGCGCCGGTCCAGGTGGTGGTGACGACGACCCGGGACCTGCCCTCGCCGGCCGGGGCGACTCGCCAGGTGGTGACCATGGAGGAGTTGCGGTCCTTCTCGACCAGCTCGCCGTCGGTGGGCTCGCTGACCTCCAGGAGGCAGTCGCGCACGCGCTTGCTGGTGGCCTGGAGCTTCCAGTGGACGAGGGTGCCCTCGCCGTCACCGCCCTCCCGGACCTCGTACTCGCTGAACTGCTCGGGCAGCAGCTTCGCGCGCGTGCCGCTGTAGTCGGCGAGGGCGTCGAACACCGTCTCCGCGTCCGCCGCGACGATCCGCTCCGTAGTGGCCTCGACCTGCGCCATCGCTTTCCTCCAGGACTGGTTGCTCAGGGGTCGGGGCAAGCCAACCACCCCGCTGCCCGGCCCCCCAAATCGGGGTGGCGCAACCCGGTCGAACACGTTCGGAAAACACCCTCGCACGATCAAGGGAACATGTGTTCTATTCTGTGGTCAGTGCTACCGAGGAGGCGTCATGCGCTGGGAGAACCTCACATCGGACTCCGAACACAGCCGGGCCGATGCCGCGCTGTTCGGCGCGGACGCGGTCACGACCCGCACGTTCGATACTCCGGAGTTCCGCGGAATCACCTTCCACGAGATCCGGGCCCGCTCGATCATCAACCGGGTGCCGGCGGTCTCGCGGATGTCGTTCCAGTGGACGGTCAATCCCTATCGGGGCTGCTCGCACGCGTGCGTGTACTGCTTCGCGCGCAAGACGCACAGCTACCTGGACCTCGACACGGGCCTCGGCTTCGACAGCCAGATCGTCGTCAAGACCAACGCGCCGGAGCTGCTGCACCGGCAGCTCGGCTCGCGTCGCTGGCAGGGCGAGCACATCGCGATGGGCACCAACGTCGACTGCTACCAGCGCGCCGAGGGCCGCTACCGCCTGATGCCGGGCATCATCGCGGCGCTGCGCGACCACGCGAACCCCTTCTCGATCCTGACCAAGGGCACGCTCATCCTGCGCGACCTGGACCTGATCGTCCAGGCGGCGCAGGTGACCGACGTCGGCATCTCCGTGTCGGTGGGCTTCACCGAGCAGGAGCTCTGGCGCACCGTCGAGCCCGGCACGCCCGCGCCGGAGCGGCGCCTGGAGGTCGTGCGCACCCTGGCCGAACACGGCATCGGCTGCGGGGTGCTGATGGCGCCGGTGATCCCGTTCCTGAGCGACACGCCCGCCCAACTCCGCGCCACCGTACGGGCGATCGCGGCGTCCGGCGCCACGTCCGTGACGCCGCTGGTGCTGCATCTGCGGCCCGGTGCCCGGGAGTGGTTCATGGCCTGGCTGGAGCAGCACCACCCGTACCTGGTGGCCCGTTACGAGCGGTTGTACGCGCAGGGCTCCTACGCCCCGAAGTGGTACCAGCGGCGGATCACCCGTCAGGTGCACGAGCTGGCCGAGGAGTACGGCATCGGGCCCACGCGCGCGGGGATGCCGCGGCGGATCCGGCCGGCCGAGGCGGCCGAGGAGCCTGAGGCGGCGGGACCGACCCAGCTCTCCCTCTTGTAGGAGCGGCGAGCATTCGAGCGCATCTGAGATCCAATCGGGTCATGAGCTTTACCGAATGAGTTCCTCCAGGACCGGTTTCCGGGACGATGCGGCGAGGACGGCGATCTTCGCGGTCCTTCGTCCCGCCGTCCTGGGAGGACTCCATGAGCAAACGCGCGGCCGCGCTGTGCGGAGCCGCCGTCGTCACGGCGGCGACCCTCACGGCCCTTCCCGCGGAGGCGAGCGCCCTCGGCACCGCGACCACCGGCTCCCGGACCGTGAGGCTCACCTGGAAGAGCTGTGCCACCAAGGACCACCCGACGCTGCAGTGCGCCTCGCTGAAGGTGCCGCTCGACCACCGCAGGCCGCAGGGGCAGAAGATCACCCTCGCCCTGTCCCGCGTCCCGCACACCGCCCGGACCTACCAGGGCCCGCTGCTGGTCAACCCCGGCGGCCCCGGCGGCAGCGGCCTGAAGCTCGCCGGGTTCGTCGCGCGCTCGCTGCCCGCGAAGGTCGCGGCCCAGTACGACGTCATCGGCTTCGACCCGCGCGGCGTGGGGGCGAGCAAGCCCGCGCTGAACTGCAGGCCGGGCCACTTCGACCCGGTCCGCCCCAACTCCCTGCCGACGACACCGGCGATCGAGAAGGCCAACCTCGCCCGTGCCGAGTCCTTCGCCGCCGCCTGCGGCAAGAAATACGCGCAGCTCCTGCCGTTCATCGACACCACCAGCACCGTCCGCGACATGGACGCGATCCGGCGGGCCCTGGGCGCGAAGAAGATCAACTACTTCGGCTACTCCTACGGCACCTACCTGGGCGTCGTCTACGCCAGGTTCTTCCCCGAGCGGGTGAGGCGTCTGGTCCTGGACTCCGTCGTCGACCCGACGGACGTCTGGCACGAGGCCAACCTCAACCAGGACGTGGCCTTCAACGACCGCCACCGCGCCTTCCTGGCCTGGGTCGCCGAACACAACGCCACGTACGGGCTGGGCGCCGGTCCGGAGAAGATCGAGGCCTCGTGGTACGCGATGCGCGCGGCCCTCGCCAAGAAGCCGGCCGGCGGCACGGTGGGCGCCTCGGAGCTGGAGGACACCTTCATCCCCGGCGGCTACTACAACGGCTACTGGCCGATCCTCGCGGAGGCGTTCGCGGCGTACGTGCGCGACAAGGATCCCGAGCCGCTGGTCGAGGCGTACGAGGACATCGGCGCGGTCGACGCCTCCGGCGACAACGGCTACAGCGTCTACACCGCGGTGCAGTGCCGGGACGCGGACTGGCCGCGCGACTGGCGGCGGTGGCGTGCGGACAACTGGGCGGTGTACGAGAAGGCGCCGTTCATGACCTGGAACAACGCCTGGTACAACGCGCCGTGCGCGTTCTGGCCGACGGACTCGCTGCGCCCGGTGAACGTGGCCAACGGCACGCTGCCACCGGTCCTGCTGTTCCAGGCGACCGACGACGCGGCCACGCCGTACGAGGGCGCTGTCACCGTGCATCATCTGCTGGCCCGTTCCAGCCTGGTGGTCGAGGAGGGCGGCGGCAACCACGGCATCACGCTGAGCGGCAACGCCTGCCTGGACAAGCACCTGGCGGCGTATCTGACGGACGGCACCGTGCCGCGCGGGTACGGCGAGGCGGACGCGGTGTGCGAGGCGCTGCCGGATCCCGAGCCCACGACGGCGACGGGAAAGGCGGCGTCGGCCCCGTCGAACGGCTCGGCGCTGCACGGCCTGCTCGGCTTCCGCCACTGAGCGGCTGACGGGACGCCGGGGAGGGCGGGGACAGTCAGTGCCGTGGTCCACCATGAACCCATGAGTGAGCTGACAAGAATCCCCGTCCCCGACGGACTCGCCGCCGCTAACCAATACAGCCTCCCCCAAGCTCTCGGCTTCGCTCGAGCAGGGGGTGCCCCCATCGTCCTGGGCACCGGCCGTTTCGTGGCGATCGCCGGTCAGGTCGCGCTCGACGAGCGCGGGCGGCCGGTCGGCGAGGGCGACCCGGCGGCCCAGGCGCGCCAGGTCTTCGAGAACCTCAGGCGCTGCCTGGCGGCCGCCGGCGCGACCTTCGACGACGTCGTCAAACTCACCTACTACGTCACGGACATGGCCCATGTGCCGGCCGTCCGCGCGGCCCGCGCCGAGCACATACCCGACGACCGGTTGCCCGCCGCTTCGGCGGTGCAGGTCGCGGCGCTGGTGCGGCCCGAGTTCCTGGTCGAGGTCGAGGCGTTCGCGGTGGTCGCGCCATGAGGGGCCTGCGGATACGGGAGATGACGCTCGCCGACTGCGAGGGCGTCGCGGAGGTCCGTGTCGGCGGCTGGCGCAGCGCCTACCGGGGCCTGGTGCCGCAGTCCTACCTGGACCGGCTCAGCGTCGAGGAGGACGCCGAGCGGCGTCGTGCGTACCTCGCGCAGGGCGACGGCAGTGTGGTGAACCTGGTCGCCGAGGACACCGGCGGCGAGATCGTCGGCTGGGCCTGTCACGGCCCGTACCGGGACGGGGAAGTCGGCACCGAGGACGCCGAGTTGTACGCCGTCTACGTGCACCCGGATCAGATGGGGCGGGGTGTGGGGCGGGCGCTGCTCGCCGAGTCGGTCGCGCGCTGTGCCGCCGCGGGCCACGGGCGTCTCCTGCTGTGGGTGCTCAAGGAGAACGACCGGGCCCGCCGCTTCTACGAACGGGCCGGCTTCCGGGCGGACGGCGCCGAGGAGCCCTTCGAGGTGGACGGGGTCGACGTCCCCGAGGTGCGGTACAGCAGGCCCCTTGCCCGTTGACGTCGCGATACGGCGGGCCCGGGTCCCTCCCCCGCCGTCGTCACCGCTGCTTCGGGATCCGCCCCAGCGCCCGCACCGCCGCCTCGGCGAGCGTCGGATGCGCGAGTGCCTCGTTCAGGACGGGTCTGGCCCGGGCGTCGCCCAGCGCCCCCAGCCCGTCCACACAGGCCAGGGCCACGCGGCGGTACGGGTCGTGCGGGCGCAGACGCCGCTGGAGCGTGGTGATCAGGGCGGGCACCGCCTCCGGGGCGCGCAGCTCGACCAGCAGCCGTACCGGGTGCAGGGCGTAGGCGACGCGCAGTTCGTTGGTGGCGAGGGCGGCGGCCGCGCGGGCGGTGCGCGGGTCTCCCAGCCGGGCCAGAGCATGGGCGGCGGAGGCGCAGCGCGGGGGGTCGCGATGGTTGAGCAGCAGCACCAGGGCCTCGAAGGCCCGCCGGTCCTGCGCGAGCCCCAGCCGGAACGCGGCCAGCTCCCTCGCCCACAGGTGCTGCCCGGGTTCGGTCAGTGCCGCCGCCAGGGCGTCGAGGTCGTCGGTCGCCACGAGCCGCTCGAACGCGGGCGGCGCCCCCGACTCCTGCCGTAAGCGCTCCGTGAGTGATCGCAACTCTTCGTCCATGACTCAGAGGTTAGGCGGGCCGCGAGCTGCGCGGGACGTACATCACAAACCCGGGGACTGGCGCGCTCGTTACCCGCCGGTTAAGCTCAGACGAGCGAGTTACCCACTCGTTTTCCTCGCGGCGGTCTGGTGACGCGGCTGTCGCGGGAGCAGTCGGTTCGGTGCCTCAGGTACCGCAAGTTCGGCTCGGCCCCGGGACAGGGCCGGTCGGAACCGCCGTTCCCTTCCGGGCGTGTGCACGCCCGGGGCGCGGCACCGGGCGTGTGCGCTTCGCAGCCCGGCGAACACCCGCACTTCACCACGCACCCGGTGCGCCCGTGGTCCGGCTCCTGCCGGGCCGACTCCGGCGCACCCGGAGCGCGTTCCCCGTCGTCACCCTCATCCTGGAGTCCCGCGATGGCCACTCCCCTGTCCGACCCGTCCCAGTCCCCTCTGCAGACCATCGCCGTCGTCGGCCTCGGCACGATGGGCACCGGCATCGCCGAGGTCCTCGCCAAGGCCGGCCGCACGGTCGTCGGCATCGACATCAGCGAGACCCAGGCCGCGAAGTGCGTCGCCGCACTGGAGGCCTCCACCGCCCGCGGCGTCGAGCGCGGCCGGCTGACCGAGCAGGAGCGCGCCGAGATCCTCGGCCGTGTCCGCACCTCCGCCGACCTGCACACCGCGGCCGAGGCCGACCTGGTCATCGAGGTGGCCCCGGAGTCGTACGAGATCAAGCACCAGATCTTCCGGGAGCTGGACGGGATCGTGCGCCCGGAGACGATCCTGGCGACCGGCACCAACGCCCTGTCCGTGACCCGGCTGGCCGCCGACTCCTCCCGCCCCGAGCGGGTGCTGGGCCTGCACTTCTTCAACCCCGCGCCGGCCATGAAGCTGGTCGAGGTGGTCTCCTCGGTGCTGACCGCGCCGGCGGCCGTCACCGCGGTCACCGACCTCGCGCTCGACCTGGGCAAGGAGCCCGTCGCGGTCGGGGACCGGCCCGGATTCGTCGCGGACGGCCTGCTGTTCGGCTACCTCAACCAGGCCGCCGCGATGTACGAGGCGAAGTACGCCTCCCGCGAGGACATCGACGCCGCGATGCGCCTGGGCTGCGGACTGCCCATGGGCCCGCTGGCGCTGCTCGACCTGATCGGTGTCGACACCGCGCGCACGGTCCTGGAGGCCATGTACACCTCCTCCCGCGACCGGCTGCACGCCCCGGCCCCGATCCTCAAGCAGCTCAGCGAGGCGGGTCTGACCGGCCGCAAGGCGGGGCGCGGCTTCTACACGTACGAGGCGCCGGGCAGCCCGGTCGTCGTGCGGGACGCGCTGACCCCGCAGGAGAGCGGCGACCTGGCACCCGGGCGGGAGATCCACTCGGTCGGTGTCGCGGGCTCGGGCACCATGGCCTCCGGTATCGCCGAGGTGTTCGCCAAGGGCGGGTACGAGGTGGTCCTCGCCGCCCGCAGCGCGGAGAAGGCGCAGGCCGCCAAGGCCCGGATCGGCAAGTCCCTGTCCCGTTCGGTCGACAAGGGCCGGATGACCGCGGAGGCGGCCGCCGAGACCCTGGACCGCATCACCGCCACGGGCACGTACGACGACTTCGCCGGCGTCGACCTGGCCGTGGAGGCGGTGGCCGAGGACCTGGAGGTCAAGCGGCAGCTGTTCGCGGCCCTGGACAAGGTCTGCAAGCCGGGCGCGATCCTGGCCACCACCACCTCGTCGCTGCCGGTCGTGGCCTGTGCCCGGGCCACCTCGCGCCCGCAGGACGTGATCGGCATGCACTTCTTCAACCCGGCGCCGGCCATGAAGCTGGTCGAGGTCGTCCGTACGGTGCTGACCGCCGACGACGTCCACGCGACGGTCCGCGAGGTGTGCGGCCGGATCAGGAAGCACCCGGTCGACTGCGGTGACCGGGCCGGTTTCATCGTGAACGCGCTGCTGTTCCCGTACTTGAACAACGCGATCAAGATGGTCGAGGAGCACTACGCCTCGCTCGACGACATCGACGCGGCGATGAAGCTGGGCGGCGGTTACCCGATGGGCCCGTTCGAGCTGCTGGACGTCGTCGGGCTGGACGTCTCGCTCGCCATCGAGAAGGTCCTGCACCGCGAGTTCCGCGACCCGGGGCTCGCTCCGGCGCCGCTCCTGGAGCATCTGGTGGCCGCGGGCTGCCTCGGCCGCAAGACCGGCCGTGGCTTCCGCGAATATGCCAAGCGCTGAGCGTCCCGGCGACTGGTTCCGGTCCGGCGCGGAGTGGGGCGGCCTGCTCGGCCCGGACCGGTTCCACCCGGCCGGCCGGGCCGCCCCCGACCCGCCCTCCGGCGGCGGAGGAGAACCGGGTCATGCGCGGCGAGCTGCGCACATGCAGTACGTTCAGGGCATGCCCCAGCCCGCCAAGTCCTCACGTACACCCGCCACGGCCGACGCGCCGGAGAGTGCCGCCGGCTCTCGCGCCGCCGCCCAGCGGCTCAAGATGCGCCGGGAACTGGCGGCCGCCGCGATGGAGCTGTTCGCGACCAAGGGGTACGAGGCGACCACCGTCGACGAGATCGCGGCCCAGGCCGGGGTCGCCCGCCGCACCTTCTTTCGCCACTTCCGCTCCAAGGAAGAGGCGATCTTCCCCGATCACGACGACACCCTGATCCGCGCCGAGGCGGTGCTCAACGCAGCGCCCGCGCACGAGCATCCACTCGACACGGTGTGCCGCGGCATCAAGGAAGTCATGCGGATGTACGCGGCCCGGCCGGAGATCTCGGTGGCCCGCTACAAGCTGACGCGCGAGGTGCCCACCCTGCGCGAGGCGGAGATCGCCTCGGTGGCCCGCTACGAGCGCCTCTTCACCCGCTATCTCCTCGGCCACTTCGACGAGCGCGCGCACGCCGACGACGCCAACGACGACCCGCTGCTGGCGGAGGTCGCCGCGTCGGCGGTCGTCACCGCCCACAACCACGTCCTGCGGCGCTGGCTGCGCGCGGGCGGCCAGGGGGACGTGGAGGCGCAGCTGGACCACGCGTTCGCGATCGTGCGCAAGACCTTCGGCTCGGGCATCGGGGCCGGCCGCTCGACGGAGCCGCAGCCGGCCGTGGCCACGGCCTCCACGCAGGGCGAGGTACTGGTGACCGTCGCCCGCACCGACGCACCGCTCGACGAGGTCATGAGGACGATCGAGCAGGCTCTCAAGGAGCGCTGAGCACTCCTTCACCCGTGTGATGACGGCCACCCCTCGGGGTGGCCGTTTTGGCATGTCAGGGGCCGTTTTGCAGGCCCTTGAAGAGCCCATTCGATCGATCATCGCTCATTTGTTACGTAAAGATTTCATCTGAGATCAAGTTCTGGCACTCAGTGCCTTGCGGGGTGACACGCGGTGTCATACGTTGAAGAGGTCCGGACGACGTCCCGGCAAGCTCACCCGCTTGTCCGCCCGGGCGCCTGCGTCACAGGCAACCTCCCGCGCCACCCAGCGCTGCCGATCAGCACCACCGCCGAACCGACGGCACACCCTCAACCCTCAGCAGCACCGACGTAACCATCGGCGCCCCTCCCTCAGGGCGCTCACCGCCGGAGGCAACACCGTGACCGTTAAGGACATCCTGGCCGCGATCCAGTCGCCCGACTCCACGTCGGAGGACTTCGCCGCCCTCCAGATCCCCGAGTCGTACCGCGCGATCACCGTGCACAAGGACGAGACGGAGATGTTCGCCGGACTCGCCACGCGCGACAAGGACCCCCGCAAGTCGATCCACCTCGACGAGGTGCCGCTGCCCGAGCTCGGCCCGGGCGAGGCGCTCGTGGCCGTCATGGCCTCCTCGGTCAACTACAACTCGGTGTGGACGTCGATCTTCGAGCCGCTGTCCACCTTCGGCTTCCTGGAGCGCTACGGCCGCACCAACGAGCTGGCCAAGCGCCACGACCTGCCGTACCACATCATCGGCTCCGACCTCGCGGGCGTCGTCCTGCGCACCGGCCCGGGCGTCAACGCCTGGCGGCCCGGTGACGAGGTCGTCGCGCACTGTCTGTCCGTCGAGCTGGAGTCCAGCGACGGCCACAACGACACGATGCTCGACCCCGAGCAGCGCATCTGGGGCTTCGAGACCAACTTCGGCGGCCTCGCCGAGATCGCCCTGGTCAAGTCCAACCAGCTGATGCCGAAGCCCGACCACCTGTCGTGGGAGGAGGCCGCCGCCCCCGGCCTGGTCAACTCCACCGCCTACCGGCAGCTGGTCTCCCGCAACGGCGCCGGCATGAAGCAGGGCGACAACGTCCTGATCTGGGGCGCGAGCGGCGGACTCGGCAGCTACGCCACCCAGTTCGCGCTGGCCGGCGGCGCCAACCCGATCTGCGTCGTCTCCAGCGAGCAGAAGGCGGACATCTGCCGCTCGATGGGCGCCGAGGCGATCATCGACCGCAGCGCCGAGGGCTACAAGTTCTGGAAGGACGAGACCACCCAGGACCCGAAGGAGTGGAAGCGCTTCGGCAAGCGCATCCGCGAGTTCACCGACGGCGAGGACATCGACATCGTCTTCGAGCACCCGGGCCGCGAGACCTTCGGCGCGTCGGTCTTCGTCACCCGCAAGGGCGGCACCATCACCACCTGCGCCTCGACCTCGGGCTACATGCACGAGTACGACAACCGCTACCTGTGGATGTCGCTGAAGCGGATCATCGGCTCGCACTTCGCCAACTACCGTGAGGCCTGGGAGGCCAACCGGCTCATCGCGAAGGGCAAGATCCACCCCACTCTGTCGAAGGTGTACTCCCTCGAGGACACCGGCCAGGCCGCCTACGACGTGCACCGCAACCTCCACCAGGGCAAGGTCGGCGTCCTGTGCATGGCCCCCGAGGAGGGCCTGGGCGTGCGCGACCACGAGAAGCGCGCCAAGCACATCGACGCCATCAACCGCTTCCGCAACATCTGAGACCCGGGGTCATAGATGACTGAGCGTCAGCCCGCCGAAGGTGTGCGGCAGAAGGACCGGCCGTGGCTCATGCGCACGTACGCCGGTCACTCCACGGCCGAGGCGTCCAACGAGCTGTACCGGCGCAACCTCGCCAAGGGCCAGACAGGTCTGTCGGTGGCGTTCGACCTGCCGACGCAGACCGGCTACGACTCCGACCACATCCTCGCCCGCGGCGAGGTCGGCCGGGTCGGCGTGCCGATCGCGCACGTCGGTGACATGCGCCGGCTGTTCCAGGACATCCCCCTGGAGCAGATGAACACCTCGATGACGATCAACGCCACCGCCATGTGGCTGCTGGCGCTCTACCAGGTCGTCGCCGAGGAGCAGGGCGCGGACATCACCAAGCTCCAGGGCACGACCCAGAACGACATCGTCAAGGAGTACCTGTCCCGGGGCACGCACGTGTTCCCGCCAGGGCCCTCGCTCCGCCTGACGACGGACATGATCGCGTACACGGTCTCCCACCTCCCGAAGTGGAACCCGATCAACATCTGCAGCTACCACCTGCAGGAGGCGGGCGCCACACCGGTCCAGGAGATCGCGTACGCGATGTCCACCGCGATCGCCGTCCTCGACGCCGTGCGCGACTCCGGCCAGGTGCCGCAGGAGCGCATGGGCGACGTCGTGGCACGCATCTCGTTCTTCGTGAACGCGGGCGTCCGCTTCATCGAGGAGATGTGCAAGATGCGGGCGTTCGGCCGCATCTGGGACCGCATCACCCGCGAGCGCTACGGCATCGAGAACCCCAAGCAGCGCCGCTTCCGCTACGGCGTCCAGGTCAACTCCCTGGGCCTGACGGAGGCGCAGCCGGAGAACAACGTCCAGCGGATCGTGCTGGAGATGCTCGCCGTCACCCTCTCCAAGGACGCCCGCGCGCGTGCCGTGCAGCTGCCCGCCTGGAACGAGGCCCTCGGACTGCCCCGCCCCTGGGACCAGCAGTGGTCGCTGCGCATCCAGCAGGTGCTGGCGTACGAGAGCGACCTGCTGGAGTACGAGGACATCTTCGAGGGCTCGAAGGTCATCGAGGCGAAGGTCGACCGGCTGGTCGAGGAGTCGTTCGCCGAGATCGACCGCATCCAGGAGATGGGCGGCGCGATGGCGGCCGTCGAGTCCGGCTACCTCAAGTCGCAGCTGGTCGCCTCGCACGCCGAGCGCCGGGGCCGGATCGAGTCCGGCCAGGAGAAGATCATCGGCGTCAACATCTTCGAGGGCACCGAGCCGAACCCGCTGACCGCCGACCTGGACACCGCGATCCAGACGGTGGACCCGGCGGTCGAGGCCCGGGTCATCGCCGGCCTGGAGCGGTGGCGCGACAGCCGCTACCAGCCGCCCTTCAACCACCCGCGGCCCTGCAAGGCCCTGGAGCGGCTGAAGGAGGCCGCGCGCGGCAACGAGAACCTCATGGAGGCCACCCTGGAGTGCGCGCGCGCCGGGGCGACGACCGGCGAGTGGGCCGGGGCCCTGCGCGAGGTGTTCGGCGAGTTCCGGGCTCCCACGGGTGTCTCCTCGGCACCAGTGGCCGTTCCGGTCGAGGAGGGCAGCGCGCTCGCCGTGGTCCGCCGCAAGGTCGACCTCACGGCCAAGGACCTGAACGTGGGCAAGCTGCGCTTCCTGGTCGGCAAGCCGGGCCTGGACGGGCACTCCAACGGCGCCGAGCAGATCGCGGTGCGCGCCCGGGACGCCGGCTTCGAGGTGGTCTACCAAGGCATCCGGCTGACGCCCGAGCAGATCGTGGACGCGGCCCTCGCCGAGGACGTGCACGCGGTGGGCC
Organism: Streptomyces sp. WAC04114; assembly: GCF_019733245.1. Taxonomy (NCBI): domain Bacteria; kingdom Bacillati; phylum Actinomycetota; class Actinomycetes; order Kitasatosporales; family Streptomycetaceae; genus Streptomyces; species Streptomyces sp. WAC04114. The sequence goes on along the minus strand of NZ_JAIGQA010000027.1, from coordinate 29,848 downwards.
TGTCCATCCTGTCCGGCTCGCACGCCCAGCTGGTGCCGGACGTCCTCGAACGGCTGCGTGTGGCCGGTGCCACAGACATCCCCGTGATCGCCGGTGGCATCATCCCGAATGGTGACGCCGAGCAGCTCAGGGAAGCCGGAGTGGCCGCGGTCTTCACCCCGAAGGACTTCGACATCACCGGAATCATCGGCCGCATCGTCGACGAGATCCGGAAAGCGAACAAGCTCGACCCCCTGGAGGTCCCCGCATGACCACGGTCAACCGCCTTCGCCCCCGGCGTTCCTGCCTGGCGGTACCGGGCTCGAACCCGCGCTTCCTGGAGAAGGCCCAGGGCCTCCCGGCCGACCAGGTCTTCCTCGACCTGGAGGACGCGTGCGCCCCGCTCGCCAAGCCCGAGGCGCGGCACACCATCGTCAAGTTCCTCAACGAGGGTGACTGGACGGGCAAGACGCGGGTCGTGCGCGTCAACGACTGGACGACCGAGTGGACGTACCGCGACGTCGTCACGGTCGTCGAGGGCGCCGGCCAGAACCTCGACTGCATCATGCTGCCGAAGGTGCAGACGGCCCAGCAGGTCGTCGCCCTGGACCTGCTGCTGACGCAGATCGAGAAGACGATGGGCTTCGAGGTCGGCAAGATCGGCATCGAGGCGCAGATCGAGAACGCGCAGGGTCTGAACAACGTCAACGAGATCGCGCAGGCCTCCCCGCGTGTCGAGACCATCATCTTCGGCCCGGCCGACTTCATGGCGTCCATCAACATGAAGTCGCTGGTCGTGGGCGAGCAGCCGCCCGGCTACCCGGCGGACGCCTACCACTACATCCTGATGAAGATCCTGATGGCCGCCCGCGCCAACAACCTCCAGGCGATCGACGGTCCCTACCTGCAGATCCGCAACATCGACGGCTACCGCGAGGTCGCCCAGCGCGCCGCCGCGCTCGGCTTCGACGGCAAGTGGGTGCTGCACCCGGGCCAGGTCGAGGCGTCCAACGAGATCTTCTCGCCGTCGCAGGAGGACTACGACCACGCCGAGCTGATCCTGGACGCGTACGACTACTACACGTCCGAGGCGGGCGGCAAGAAGGGCTCGGCGATGCTCGGCGACGAGATGATCGACGAGGCCAGCCGCAAGATGGCGCTCGTCATCTCCGGCAAGGGCCGCGCGGCGGGCATGCAGCGCACCAGCAAGTTCGAGATCCCGGAGGGCTGAGCGCGATGCAGTTCGGACGCACCTACGAGGAGTTCGAGGTCGGCGCGACGTACAAGCACTGGCCGGGCAAGACGGTCACGGAGTACGACGACCACCTGTTCTGTCTCCTCACCATGAACCACCACCCGCTCCACATGGACACGAACTATGCGGAGAAGACGACGGACTTCGGCAAAAACGTCGTCGTCGGGAACTACATCTACTCGCTGCTGCTCGGCATGTCCGTGCCGGACATCTCCGGCAAGGCGATCGCCAACCTGGAGATCGAGTCGCTGAAGCACGTGGCGCCGACCTTCCACGGCGACACGGTCTACGGCCAGACGACGGTGCTCGACAAGTGGCCGTCGAAGTCGAAGAACGACCGCGGCATCGTCTACGTCGAGACCAAGGGCTACAAGCAGGACGGCACGCTGGTCTGCGTGTTCCGCCGCAAGGTGATGGTGCCGACCGAGACGTACATCAAGGAGCGCGGCGGCGAGCAGCCCGGCCGCCCCGAGCTCAGGGAGCAGGAGAAGTAGCCATGGCGCGACTCGCCCAGACCGCCGGTCTGACGGACATCCAGCAGGAGATCCTGTCCACCGTCCGGGACTTCGTGGACAAGGAGATCATTCCGGTCGCGACCGAGCTGGAGCACCGCGACGAGTACCCGCAGCAGATCGTCGACGGGCTGAAGGAGTTGGGCCTGTTCGGCCTGATGATCCCCGAGGAGTACGGGGGTCTGGGTGAGTCGCTCCTGACCTACGCGCTGTGCGTGGAGGAGATCGCCCGCGGGTGGATGTCGGTGTCCGGCATCATCAACACCCACTTCATCGTGGCGTACATGCTCAAGCAGCACGGCACGCAGGAGCAGAAGGACCACTTCCTGCCGAGGATGGCGGCCGGCGACATCCGGGGCGCGTTCTCGATGTCGGAGCCGGCGCTCGGCTCGGACGTGTCGGCGATCTCGTCGAAGGCGGTGAAGGACGGCGAGGAGTACGTCCTGAACGGCCAGAAGATGTGGCTGACGAACGGCGGAACGTCGTCTCTGGTGGCCGTTCTGGTCAGAAGTGACGAAGGTCACCCCGAGGGTACGGCGCCCCACAAGTCGATGACGACCTTCCTCGTCGAGAAGGAGCCCGGATTCGGCGAGGTGCGTCCCGGCCTCACGATCCCCGGCAAGATCGACAAGATGGGCTACAAGGGGGTCGACACCACCGAGCTCATCATGGATGGCCTGCGGATTCCCGCCGATCGTGTGCTCGGCGGGGTCACCGGACGCGGCTTCTACCAGATGATGGACGGCGTCGAGGTCGGCCGCGTCAACGTGGCGGCACGTGGTTGTGGTGTCGCTCAGCGTGCGTTCGAACTGGGCGTCCAGTACGCGCAGCAGCGCCACACCTTCGGCAAGCCGATCGCCCAGCACCAGGCCATCCAGTTCAAGCTGGCCGAGATGGCTACCAAGGTCGAGGCCGCCCATGCGATGATGGTGAACGCAGCACGCAAAAAGGACTCCGGGGAGCGAAACGACCTCGAGGCCGGGATGGCGAAGTACCTCGCCTCCGAGTACTGCAAGGAGGTCGTCGAAGACGCCTTCCGGATCCACGGCGGCTACGGCTTCTCCAAGGAGTACGAGATCGAGCGCCTCTACCGTGAGGCTCCGATGCTGCTCATCGGTGAAGGCACCGCCGAGATCCAGAAAATGATCATCGGCAGGCGGCTGCTCGAAGAGTATCGCTTCCAGGGCTAGATGTCCGGATACGGGGTGTTTTCTTGGAGAAGAAGATCACACCCCGTTCATACTCTTCTGCCGCCGACTCGGCTGCCTGGCTTACCCAGTTACGGCTCCGAGCCGCTACGATCGCCGGAAAGCCGCCGTCCCCCGTCAGAGTGCGGCATCATCCGCTACGAAGGTCATCCATGCCCCACAGCCAAACCTCTGCACCACGCGACAGCCGGGCCGGCGTACGCCTCGCGCGCGGAGCATCGCCGTGGCTCCTTCCGACCGTCGCCACCGCAGCCCTCAGCCTGGCCCGGGCCCGGCGTTCCGGCGCCGCCAAGGCCGTCGCCGTTCCCGCCACCGCGCTGGCGGCGGGAATGCTGTGGTTCTTCCGCGACCCCGAGCGCGAGATCACCCAGGGCCGGGTCATCTCGCCCGCCGACGGTGTGGTGCAGAGCATCATGCCGTGGAAGGACGGCCGCACGCGCGTCGCGATCTTCATGAGCCCGCTGAACGTCCACGTCAACCGTGCGCCCCTCGCGGGCACGGTGACGTCGGTCGAGCACGTACCCGGTGGCTTCGTTCCCGCCTTCAACAAGGAGAGCGAGAACAACGAGCGTGTCGTCTGGCACTTCGACACCGAGCTCGGTGATATCGAGATGATCCAGATCGCCGGCGCGGTCGCCCGTCGCATCGTCCCCTACCTGCCCCAGGGCACCAAGGTCGAGCAGGGCGAGCGGATCGGCCTGATCCGCTTCGGCTCGCGTGTCGACCTCTACCTGCCCGAGGGCGTGGAGGTCGCGGTCGAGGTCGGTCAGAAGACCGTGGCTGGGGTGACTCGCATTGACCGTGATTGATCCTGATACCAAGGCCGGCTGGGTCCCGGAGGCCGACGAGGTCGACGAAGAAGAGGAGATGCCCCTCTCTCTTCGGCTGTCGATAGCGGACACGCTGACCCTCGGCAACGCCACGTGCGGCTTCATGGCGGTGTACTTCACCACCACCGGCATCCTGATCCCGGACCTCATGGGCAGCCAGGAGTCCGGCATGGCGCGCAACAGCGCGGCCACGGCGGTCATCCTGATGCTGTGCGCGGCGGTCTTCGACCTGTTCGACGGCCTGGTGGCGCGCAAGCTGCGCTCCTCCCCCATGGGCGCCGAGCTGGACAACCTCTCCGACCTGATCAGCTTCGGCCTGGCGCCGGCGTACTTCGTCCTCGTCTACGGCATGGTGGCGGAGGGCGCGTACCAGCGGGTCGCGGCGGTCGGGGCGATCGTGGTGCTGCTGGCGGTGGTGCTGCGGCTTGCCCGATTCTCGTGCGTCACGGTCAAGGACGGCACCTTCCAGGGCATGCCGTCGCCGTTCGGCGCACTGACGGTCGTGTCCATCGTGCTGCTGGAGCTGCCCTTCGTGGCGACGCTGCTGGCGATCCTGGGCACGGCGTGGCTGATGGTGAGCCGCGTGGAGTACCCGAAGCCGCGTGGCCGGCTCGCGGTGGCGATGCTGTCGTGGATCGTGGTGGGCATGGGCATGATGGCGGCCTGGGCGTTCGACGCGCCGAGCGGTCAGCTGCTGCTCCAGACGGGGTGTGCGCTCCAGCTGGTCATGGGCGCGGTGATTCCGCTGTTCGCGACGGCCCGCCGGGTGAACAACTTCCGCGACAACCGCCGCGAGGCACGGGCGGCGCAGCTGCCGTAACGAAGCGACCGTACGACGAAGAAGGCCCCGAGCTCTCGGCTCGGGGCCTTCTTCGTATCTCGGTGCCCTTCTTCGTGTCCGCTCAGGTCAGGAAGTCCCGCGCGATCCGCTCCGCCACCCGTTCCAGGATCGGCCCGGCCTCCGCGATGCACTTCGCCACGTCCGGTTCCGCGTCCGTCAGGGGGTAGGCCCGGCGGAAACCGGCCCGGCCCAGCGTCGCGGGCGGCAGGGCGAGGCGGCCGCAGACCGCCACGACGTCCTTGTCGGCGGCGCGGGCCGCCGCTGCGACGCCGGCCGGGGCCTTGCCGTGGAGGGTCTGCTCGTCGAGGGAGCCCTCGCCGGTGATGACCAGGTCGGCGCGGTCCAGAGCGGGTGCGAAGCCCAGGACGTCGAGCATCACCTCGATGCCGGGGCGGAACCGGGCGCCCAGCAGCAGGGCGCCGTAGCCGATGCCGCCCGCCGCGCCGGCGCCCGGCGACGCCGCGTACTCGGCGGTCTCGGGGCCGGCCGCGCCCTGAAGCACCTTCGCGTAGTGCGCGAGGGCGGTGTCCAGGGCCGCCACGTCGTCGGGCGAGGCGCCCTTCTGCGGGCCGTAGACCGCGGGTGCGCCCTTCGGGCCGGTCAGCGGGTTGTCGACGTCGCTGGCGAGGACCAGTTCGACCTCGGTGAGGCGCGGGTCCAGTCCCGACAGGTCGGCCGTGGCCAGCTCGGCCAGTCCGCCGCCGCCCGGGGGCACCGGCTCTCCGTCGGCGTCCAGGAACCGGGCGCCCAGCGCGGACAGCATCCCGGCGCCGCCGTCGGTGGTGGCGCTGCCGCCGACCCCGAAGACGATCGTGCGGGCGCCCGCGTCGAGAGCGGCCCGCAGCAGCTCGCCGGAGCCGTACGTGGACGCCGTGAGCGGGGCGAAGACCCCGGCGGGCAGCCGTTGCAGCCCGCTCGCCTCGGCCATCTCCACGACCGCGGTGCCCTCGCGCAGCGCGTACGCCGCCGTCACCTCGTCGCCGAGGGGACCGGCGACCCGTACCTCCCGGCGCTCGAATCCGGCCGCGACGGCCGCGGCCACGGTCCCGTCGCCGCCGTCGGCCACGGGCAGCGCCTCGACCTCCAGGTCCGGCAGGACCCGGCGCAGTCCGGCCGTGACCCGCTCGGCGACCTCGACGGCCGTCAGCGACCCCTTGAACTTGTCCGCGGCGACGAGCACCCGCTGTGTCGTCCGGGTGTCGCTCACTGCAGCGTCAGCCACTTGCATCCCCTTGCTCTCCGGGCCCTCACGCATGTCAAGGCCAGTCGCGCCGCTGTGACCTTAACCGGCTGACGGCCCGGCCGTCAGCATCTGCCCAACCCGCGGACGAGGCGACCGCGGCCGCCGATGCGGGTAGACCGTAACCATGGCCCCTGTGCTCACCGATACGAACCTGGCCGACCGCATCCTCGGCGGCTGGACCGGCCGCGTCGCCGGAAACATGCTCGGCAAGCCGGTCGAGCAGGGCGAGGTGTGGACGCGCGACCGCATCGACCGCTACCTGAGACAGGCCGCGGCCCTGCCGCTCACCGACTACCTGCCCGAGCCGATCAGCGAGCACGACGGGTTCGAGATGCGTCCCGAGTGGCGCCAGTGCGTCCGCGGCCGCATCCACGGCAGCTGCCGGGACGACGACGTGGACTACGCGATCCTCGGCCTCGACCTGCTGGAGACCCACGGCTTCGGCTTCAGCACGGAGCAGGTCGGTGAACTGTGGCTGCTGCGGCTGCCGTATCTGCAGACGTTCACCGCCGAGCGGGCGGCGTACCGCAATCTCGCGAGCGGGCTGAAGCCGCCGCTGACGGCGACGTACGACAACCCGTACCAGGAGTGGATCGGCGCCCTCATCCGCGCCGACGTCCACGGCTGGACCTGCCCGGGTGACCCGCGCCGGGCCGCCTCCCTGGCCCGCCGGGACGCGGTGCTGTCGCACACCGGCAACGGGGTCTACGGGGCGATGTGGGCGGCGGCGCTGATCGCGGCGGCGTTCACGGCGCCCACGGTGCGGCGCGCCGTGGACGAGGCCCTGGCCGTGATCCCGGCGAGCTGCCGCCTCGCCCGCACGGTGCGGCGGGTGGTCTCGCTGCACGACACCCGGATGTCCTGGGAGGACACGCTCACCACGGTCGCCGAGGAGACCGCCGGCATGGGCTGGATCCACACCGTCCCGAACGCGGCCGTCCTCACCGCCGGTCTGCTCTACGGCGACGGCGACTTCACCCGCACCATCACCCTGACCGTCCGCGGCGGCCTGGACACCGACTCCAACGGCGCGACGGCCGGTTCGGTGGCCGGCGTGTTCGGTGGGGCGGCGGCCATCCCCGACCAGTGGAAGGCCCCGCTGGAGGACACGGTCCGCAGCGCGGTGTTCGGCTTCGACGGGGTGCGGATCAGCGAGTTGGCGCAGCGGACGCTGCGGCTGGCGGAGGCGCCGCCGGCCTGACGCACGGGGGATGCGGCGGGCCACGGTGGTTACCCTGCACCGATGACCACCTCTCCTGACTACGCCGCCTACATCGCCTCCCTGCCCCGCGTCCTGGCCGGCGCCGCCGCGCTGTTCCGGGACGGCGGGGGCCGTGTGCTGCTCGTCGAGCCCAGCTACCGGGAGGGCTGGGCGCTGCCCGGCGGCACCGTCGAGTCCGACGACGGCGAGACCCCGCGGCAGGGCGCGCGCCGCGAGACGGCCGAGGAGATCGGCCTGGACCGGGAGCCCGGCAGGCTGCTGGCGGTGGACTGGGTCCATGGCACGGGCCGCCCGCCGGTGGTGGCGTACCTGTACGACGGCGGGGTGCTGAGCGAGGACGACCTCAAGGCGATCCGCCTCCAGGAGGAGGAACTGCTGTCCTGGCGCCTGGTCCCCCGCGAGGAACTGCCCGAGTACCTGCCGGGCCCGACGGGCGGCCGGGTCCTGGCGGCGCTGGACGTATTGACGGACGGTTCGGGCACGGCGGAGCTGGAGAACGGGCGGCGGGTGTTCTGACCGGGCGGGCCGCTCACCCTCGGCGTCCCGCCCGATAACCGCTCGCCGCCGCCCCGCGGCCCGTCCTACTGTCGGTGGCATGACCAAGCCGCTCGTCGCCCTGCTCACCGGTGCCGGTATCAGTACGGATTCCGGGATCCCCGACTATCGCGGGCCCAACGGGCTGTGGCGGCGGGATCCCGAGGCCGAGAAGCTCGTCACGTACGAGTACTACATGGGCGATGCCGAGATCCGGCGCCGGTCGTGGCTGATGCGGCGTGAGACGGGGGCGCTGCGGGCCGAGCCCAACGCCGCGCACCGGGCGGTGGCGGAGCTGGAGCGGTCCGGGGTGCCGGTGCGGGTGATCACGCAGAACGTGGACGGGCTGCACCAGCTCGCCGGGATGCCGGCCCGCAAGGTGCTCGAACTGCACGGCTCGGCGCGGAGCTTCGTCTGCACCGGCTGCCACGCCCGCGGCCCGATGGCGGACGCGCTGGCCCGGGTGGAGGCCGGTGAGGAGGACCCGCCGTGCCGGGAGTGCGGCGGGATCCTGAAGCCGGCGACGGTGATGTTCGGTGAGCGGCTGGACCCCGTCGTCCTGGGCGAGGCGGCCGCCGTCAGCCAGGCCTGCCAGGTCTTCGTCGCCGTCGGCACGAGCCTTCAGGTCCAGCCCGCCGCCGGTCTCGCCGGTGTGGCCGCCGACCACGGCGCCCGTCTGGTCATCGTCAACGCCGAGCCGACCCCGTACGACGACCGTGCCGACGACATCGTCCGCGAACCCATCGGCACGGCGCTGCCGGAGCTGCTGCGCGGCCTCGGGGCGACCGCCTAGAACGCCTGGAACGCCTCGGGGTCCCTAGAACAGGGCCGCGCCCCGCTCGAAGTCCAGCAGGCGCTGCTTGCGCTCCAGGCCGCCGCCGTAGCCGGTCAGGCTGCCGTTCGCGCCGATGACGCGGTGGCAGGGGACGATGATGCCGATGGGGTTGCGGCCGTTGGCGAGGCCGACCGCGCGGGAGGCGGTGGGGGTGCCGAGGGTGTCGGCGAGCCTGCCGTAGGTGCGGGTCTCGCCGTAGGGGATGCGGCGCAGTTCCTCCCAGACGGCGCACTGGAACGGGGTGCCGGTCAGGCGCAGTTCGACGGTGAACTCCTTGAGCTCGCCCGCGAAGTAGGCCTTCAGCTGCTCCTCGGCCTGAGCGAACAGGGTGTCGTCGAGGGTGCCGAAGGTCTCCTGCTGCGGGCGGTGGCGCTGGTCGGTCATGTACAGACCGCATAGGACGCCGTCCTCGGCGACGAGGGTGAGCGGGCCGTACGGGCTGTCGGTCACGGTGTGCTGCTTCATCGGACGTCCCTATACCGGAAGGAAGTTGATCGGGTGGCTGTCGGTCGCCCAGAGGTACTGGACCGCGTAGGCCCGCCAGGGGCGCCAGGCGGCGGCGCGTGCGGTGAGCGCGGCGGGGGTGGAGGGCAGGCCCAGTTCGCGGGCGGCGCGGCGGATGCCGAGGTCGGTGGGGAGGAAGGCGTCGGGGTCGCCCAGAGCCCGCATGGCGATGACGTCCACCGTCCAGGGGCCGAAGCCGGGCAGGGCGAGGAGCTGGGCGCGGGTCTGCGGCCAGTCGCTCTCGACGCCGAGGCGCAGGTCGCCGTCGGCGAGCCGGTGGACCAGGGTGGTGAAGCTGGTGCGGCGGGTGCGGGGCATCGCCAGCGACTCGGGGTCCAGCGCCGCGAGGGCCTCGGGGGCCGGGAAGAGGTGGGTGAGGCCGCCCTCGGGATCCTCGACCGGTTCGCCGTGCGCGGTGACCAGGCGAGCCGCGTGAGTGCGCGCGGCGGCCGTGGAGACCTGCTGCCCGAGCACGGCCCGGACGGCGAACTCGGCCTCGTCGACGGTGCGCGGCACGCGCCGACCGGGCGCCTTGTCGACCAGGGGCGCGAGGACCGGGTCGGTGCGGAGCTGGTCGTCGATGGCGACGGGGTCGGCGTCCAGGTCGAGCAGGCGACGGCAGCGGCTGATGGCGACGGTCAGATCGCGCAGGTCGCTGAGGGTGAGGCGGCAGGCGATGTGGTCCGGGGCCGGGGTGAGGGCCACGATGCCGTGGCCGTACGGCAGGCGCAGGGTGCGGCGGTAGGAGCCGTCGCGCCACTCCTCCACGCCGGGTACGGCCGTCGCGGCGAGGTGGCCGAAGAGGTTGTCCGGGTTGAGCGGGGCGCGGAACGGCAGCCGCAGGGTGAGCGCTCCGGGGGTGCCGGCGCCCTGCCGTTCGGGGGCGCGGGCGCGCAGCTCGCTCGGGGGCAGGGCGAAGACCTCGCGGACCGTGTCGTTGAAGGTGCGGATCGAGGCGAAGCCGGCGGCGAAGGCGATCTGCGCCATGGGCAGGGCGGTCGTCTCGATGAGCAGCCGGGCTGTCTGGGCGCGCTGGGCGCGGGCGAGCGCGAGGGGGCCCGCGCCCAGCTCGGCGAGGAGCTGCCGCTCGACCTGCCGGGTGCTGTAGCCCAGCCGGCCGGCCAGGCCCGGCACGCCCTCGCGGTCCACGACGCCGTCGGCGATCAGCCGCATGGCGCGGGCCACGAGGTCGGCGCGCTGGTTCCACTCCGGGGAGCCGGGGCTGGTGTCGGGCCGGCAGCGCTTGCAGGCGCGGAACCCGGCCTGCTGGCAGGCTGCCGCGCTGGGGTGGAAGACCATGTTCTCCGGCTTGGGCGGCACCACCGGGCAGCTGGGACGGCAGTAGATGCCGGTGGTCAGGACGGCCGTGAAGAACCAGCCGTCGAAGCGTGCGTCCTTGGACCGGACGGCGCGTACGCAGCGCTCGGTGTCGGTGTGCATCCCCATCTGCATGGGTCCAGCATCCGGCACGGGGCGAGGTAGGGCTGGCGAGAATCCGACATGGACGTGCCGGCGCCCCGCGCCCGGACGGGATAGATGAATATTTCTTCATGTGTTCGCACGGGGCCGGTACGATGACGGCATGGGTCATGGAGCCGTCACCCCCGTGCAGGAAGCCGCCGAGCGCGTACGCCTGGACGCGGACAACGTCGCGAAGGTCGCCACCACGCTCCAGGCCCTGTCCACGCCCTCACGGCTGCTGATCCTGGCGCGGCTGCGCGAAGGCCCGCTGCCGGCCACGGAGTTGGCCGCCGAGGTGGGCATGGAGCAGTCGGCCTGCTCGCACCAGCTGCGGCTGCTGCGCAATCTGGGCCTGGTCGTGGGCGAGCGGCGGGGCCGTTCGGTGGTCTACGCGCTGCACGACCACCATGTCGCCGAGCTGCTCGACCAGGCCGTGTACCACGTGGAGCATCTGCGGCTGGGCATCAGCGACGCCGCCGACTGAGGCGGCGCCGCCGAGACGGTCTACGCGCCGGCGGTCGGCCGGCGCGAGGCCTCCATCGCCTCGCTCACGCGCGCCAGCGGGCGCAGCCGGTAGGTGTAGGCGTAGTCGCGGTTCGCGAGCAGCTTGAACTCGTCGTGCGTGTGCGCGCCCCAGCTGTTGTCGCCGCCCACGCCCATCTGCCGGTGGTTGAGCCGCAGGACGACCGCGTCCCGGGGGGTGAGCTGGTAGTCGTGGCGGGCTCCGACGGACAGGTCCTCGGGGGTGAAGTGCGAGGCGTTGACCTCCAGCAGCGGCTCACCGGCCACGAGCAGTCCGCGCCCCCTGCCGTCGGTCAGCGCGGCCCACCGCACGTCGGTCTTGTTGCCGTTCTCCTGGGGGCGCAGGTAGGAGGTCCACTGCCCGGAGACGGTGCCGGAGTACAGACCCACGTCGGTGGCGTTGTTGCGGTCCCACATGTTCTCCTCGGGGCCGCGGCCGTAGTAGTGCAGCCGGTCCAGGCTGCGCGGCAGGAACAGCAGGGTGCCGACCTCCGGGATGTACGGCAGGCCGGCCGCGCCCGGGTGCAGGGTGTTGTCGACCTTGATCTCGCCGTTGCCGAAGACCGTGAAGGTCGTGCCGTACGTCGACTCCGTGGCGGTGGGCAGCGTGCCGGTGACGGTGACCTCCACGGCCCGGTCGTCCAGGGGCCGTACCCGTACGTCGGTGACCTTCCGCCGCGCTCCGGCGTCGCGCCACGTCTGGTTGCGGGTGTGCTGGCCGTTGCCGCGGTCGTTGTCGGTGGGCGCCCGCCAGAAGTTCGGGACGGGGCCGGAGGTGAGGAGACGGGCGCCGCCGGCCTCGTAGGACGTGATGATCCCGGCGGCCTTGTCGACGGTGACGGAGAAGCCCCTGCCCTTCACGGTGACGGTCTGGTCCCCATCGGTGTGGCTCAGGGCGGGCACACCGCGCAGCGGTGCGGGCTGCACGGCCGGGCTGCCGGCGTCGAGGGCGAGTTGCTGCTTGGCCACCTCGAAACCGGCCTCGGCCCACGGGGTGGCTTCCCTGGTGGTGAAGGAGAGCTGGAGGAAGTACTCCGTGCCGGGCGCGGGCTTCGCGGGGAGCCGCACCGGGATCTTGACGTCCTTGCTGCTCAGCGGTGCCACGTTCAGCTGGTCGCGGGTCAGCCGGCCGCGCTGGACGACCTCGCCGTCGGCGACGAGGGACCAACGGCCGTCGAACTCGCGGAGGTTGGTGAACAGGTACTCGTTGGTGAGGGTGACGGCGCCGGGGCCGCCGGAGGCCGCGGTGGCGTTGACGGCCTGGTAGATCTGCTTGATCTCGGCGGACTTGCCGGTGAGGCTGCGGTCGGGCAGGACGATGCCGTCGCCGGCGAAGGCACCGTCGTTGGGGTTGTCGCCCCAGTCGCCGCCGTACGAGTAGAACGTCTTGTCGCGCGGGCGCTTCTCGGTGAGGCCGGCGGTGGCCGCGTCGAACCAGAAGCGCACGCCCTCGTCGCCCGGCGCGCGGGTCTGAGAGGCCAGTTCGGCGGCGCCGAGGGCGCGGGCGTAGACGCGGGCCCGTCGGATGGTGCCGCTGAACTCCCGGGTGGGGTTGTCGATGTCGGTGGCGAGTGACAGGGACGCGGTGTTGTTCGCGGGGCGCCGGGTGGTCGTCCTGGTGCCGCGCACCTGGCCGTCGACGTGGAGGGTGAGCGTGCCCGCGTCCGCGTCGAAGACGCCGGCGATGTGGTGTTCCTTGCCGGTCCAGCCGTCGGGCAGGGCCCAGCTCGCGGTGACCCACTGGCCGCCGCCGTGGATGAAGAACTCCAGGTTCCTGTCGGTCTGCTTGAGGGCGTACTGGGTGTCTCCCTTGGCGATGATGGGCTGATGGCCGCCGGTGACGTCCGGGGTGACCCAGGCCTCCAGGGTCAGCGAGCCGGTGAGGTCGAGGCGGGTGTCGCGGGGGAAGACGGTGCCGCCCGAGACGCCCCTGGCGCGGTCGAAGGTCGCGGCGGGTGCCATGATCTCGCCGCGCAGCGCGCCCGGGCCGGACTCGGTCAGCAGCTTGCGCGTGGGGGTGGGCCAGCTCAGGGCCTGGTCGACGAAGTCCCAGATCCAGCCGCCCTGGAGGACGTCGTAGCGGCGGACGATGTCCCAGTACTTCTTGAAGTTGCCGTTGGAGTTGCCCATGCCGTGGGAGTACTCGATCATCACGTACGGCCGGGTGTCGCTCGTGTCCTTGGCACGCTGCTCGACCCGTTGCGGGCTGTCGTACATCTCGGAGCGGATGTCGCTGATGCCCGGGCGGTCGTCGCCCTCGTACTGGATGACGCGGGTGGAGTCGTAGGAGCGGATCCAGTCGTGCATGGCGTTGAAGGTGCTGCCGCCGCCCGCCTCGTTGCCGAGCGACCAGATGACCACCGAGGCGTGGTTCTTGTCGCGGTGGACCATGTTCTGGGCGCGGACCACGCACGCCTCGGTCCACTCGGGGTGGCCGCTGCCGGGGAACTCGTCGCGGATGCCGTGGGTCTCGAGGTTGGTCTCGTCGACGAGGTACAGGCCGTACTCGTCGGCGAGTTCGAGCCAGAGCGGGCTGTTGGGGTAGTGCGAGGTGCGGACACTGTTGATGTTGAGCCGCTTGATGATCCCGATGTCCTCGACCATCTGCGCGCGGGTGAGCGCCGAGCCGGTGACGGGGTGCATCTCGTGCCGGTTGGTGCCGCGGATGGAGACCGGTTCGCCGTTGATGCGCATCAGGCCGTCCCTGAGCGCGAACTCCCGGAAGCCGATCCGGTGCGAGAGGGTCTCGACGACCTTGCCGGCCGGGTCGCGCAGGCGGAGCACGGCGGTGTACAGGTTCGGGTGCTCGGCCGACCACAGCTTCGGCGAGGGGACGGCTCTGGACGCCTCGACGGTGGCCTCGTCGCCGTCGGGGACGTCGACGGGCCCGTTCAGGGGCCGCGACCAGACGGCGTGGCCGCGCGCGTCGTACAGCTGGGTCTCGACGGTGTAGCGGCCCGCGCCTTTGCCGCCGTAGTCGCGGACCTGCGCGGTGACCTTGAGTTCGGAGGTGGTGTAGCCGTCGCCGAGCGGGGTGTCCAGGCGGAAGTCGCGCAGGTGCACGCTGGGCGTGGAGTAGAGGTGGACCGAGCGGAAGATGCCGCTCAGCCGGATCATGTCCTGGTCCTCCAGCCACTCCGCGTCGGAGTAGCGGTACACCTCGACGGCGATCTGGTTGGTGCCCGGCTTGAGGTGGCGGGTGATGTCGTACTCGGCGGAGGTGTAGGAGTCCTCGTGATAGCCCGCCAGTTCGCCGTTGATCCACACGTAGTGGGCGGACTTGACGCCCTCGAAGTGCAGGAAGGTGCGGCGGCCGGACCAGGTGCGGGGCACGGTGAACGTACGGCGGTACTGGCCGACGGGGTTGTAGCGGGTCGGGGCGGCCGGCGGCCGGGCGTCCTCGCCACCGCCGTTGGGACCCCACCAGGGGTAGGTGATGTTGACGTAGATCGGGAAGTCGTAGCCGTGCAGCTGCCAGGCCGAGGGGACGGGGATGGTGTCCCAGCGGGAGTCGTCGACGTCGGTGCCGTAGAAGTCCGGGTCCCGGTCGTCCGGCCGGTCCGCGTAGGCGAACTTCCACTTGCCGTCGAGGCTCAGCCGGTACGGCGAGCGCTCGCGGTCGCCCTTCAGGGCCTGCCCGAGGTCCGCGTAGGGCATGAGGGTGGTGTGCGGCGGCTCGGTGCCGACCCGGTAGACGCTCAGGCCGTCGTTCCACTCGGGCGGGCCGTCCGCCGCCGGGCGCCGGCCGGCCGCGTGGGCAGCGGCGGGCGACGCGGACAGCGCGAGCGCGCCGAGCACGGCGGCTCCCCCTTCCAGCAGACGGCGGCGGCTGACGACGGGCCGGTCGGCGGGGGACGGGTGCGGGGAGTGTGGCATGAACGTGGCCTTCCTCGGTTCGACAGGTGCGGTGCTGCACGGACTGAGGGCACGTCAGATGCGATCCTCAACTGCGAACCCCGGATGGGAGTTTCTGTTGAGTCGCGTGACAACTGACGGTGAGTGAGCAACTGCTGAGCAGGCACACCCTAGGACCCGCACACAATCGAAGCAATGACCGCGTCGGACTTTGTTCGGTCCTGATGTTTCCCCGGTGTCGGACGGTTCTCAGGCCGTGAGGAAGGCGAGCAGCTCGCTCGTCAGCCGGGCGGGCGCGTCCAGCGGGACGAGATGCCCGGCCTCCGGGACGGGCACCAGCCGCGCACCCGGGATCAGGGCGGCGAGCTCCTGCCCCCTGGCGAACGGGATCCAGGTGTCCTCGGTGCCCCAGCAGACCGTGACGGGCAGGTCGATCGAGGGGTAGAGCGGCTGGATCTCGTCGGTGAAGCGCTGGTCGGCCTGCGCGATCTGCCGGTAGAAGGCGGCCTGGCCCTCCTCGGTCGTCCACGGCCCGACCAGCGCGTCGAGCGTGGCGGGGCGCAGACCCGCATGACTCGCGGAGGAGACGTACTCGCGCACCAGGGCCTCGTGGAGCGCCGCCGGGAGCTGTTCGAAGACCTCGCTGTGTTCCCCGACCAGGCGGAAGAAGGGGGAGCCCCAGGGCCGCAGGGCCACGGGGTCGACCAGGGCGAGCCGCCGGTAGCGGGCCCCGTGCAGGAGGTGGGCCCGCAGTGCCACGCACCCGCCGAAGTCGTGCGCGATCACGGACGGCTCCCGAAGCCCCCAGTGCGCGAGCAGCTCGGCGAGGATCCCGCCCTGGGCGCCCAGTGAGACGTCCTGGCCCGCGTGCATGGCGGAGGTGCCGTAACCGGGCATGTCCCAGACGTGCACCCGGTACCCGACCGCGGCGAGGGCGGGTGCGATCTCGTGCCACACGTACGACGAGAAGGGCGTCCCGTGCAGCAGCACGACCGGCTCGCCGCCCGGGTCGCCCAGACGGTCCCAGCGCACGTCCCCGCAGCCGGTGACCAGGCTCTCCCGTAAGGTCCAGTCCTCCATGCCGCCGCTCCCTCCCACCACGGGCACCGACCCGCGGCTTTTTGTCATTTCGGCGCGACAGTGCCGCTCCTCCGACCGTAATGTGACCTCATCGGACAGCCCGCGCAACAGATCATGGCGGTACCTTTTGCCGCGCCGGAAGGAGCGGCTCGCATGAACGGGTATGCGACCTCGGACCGCGACGCCGTCACGGCCGCGCCCGGGGGGCTGCTGGATCTGCTGAAGGTCGCGGCGGTGGTGCTGGACGCCGGCGGGCACATCGCTCTGTGGAGCCCCGAGATCGAACAGTTGCTGGGCTGGACCGCGGCGGAGGCCCTGCGCCAGCGCGCCGACACCCTCCTGGTCTCCCCCGAGAACCGGCCCCGGGGCAGGGAGCTGTTCGCCCAGGTCAGTACGGGTGCCCGCTGGGCCGGTGTCTTCCCGCTGCGGCATCGCGACGGCACGGAACGCGCCGTGGAGTTCCGCACGATGCGCCTGCTCGACCCCGAGGGGCAGCCCCACCTGCTGGGACTCGCCACGGACGCGACGACCGTACGGCAGGTCGAGCGCGACCTCGCCCTCTCGCACAGCCTCGTCAACCAGACCCCGATCGGCATCGCCGTCTTCGACAACGACCTGCGCTGGGTCGGGGTCAACCCCGCGCTGGAGCGGATCAACGGCGTGCCCGAGGAGGCGGTGCTGGGGCGCCGGGTCGGGGAGGTGCTGCCCGGCCTGGACGTGCAGGCCATCGAGTCCCGGATGCGGCACGTCCTGGAGACCGGCGCGCCTCTGCTCGACCAGCAGACCGTCGGCCGGACGGCGGCGGACGAGCAGGAGCGCGCCTACTCGGAGTCCTACCACCGCATCGAGGACATCGACGGCCGGGTACTCGGGATCGCGATGGCGGTGCTGGACGTCACCGAGCGCCAGCAGGCCGCGGCCGAGGTCGCGCAGGCCCGCCAGCACCTGTCGGTGATCGCCGACGCGGGCATGAAGATCGGCACCACGCTGGACCTCCAGCAGACCGCCCGGGAGCTGGCCGACGTGGTCGTGCCGCACCTCGCGGACCTGGCCGCCGTGGACGTCCTGGAGTCGGTCGTGGCCCGCGGCACCATCACGCCCGTGTCGGGCGGCTCCCCGGCCGAGTTCCGGGCGCTGGCCGTGGCGGCCGGCTACCCCACCGACGCCATCCACGCCGCCGACCCGGTGGGCGAGCTGGCCACGTACAGCTCGTCGCGGATCATCACGCAGTGTGTGCGCAGCGCCCGCCCGGTCCTGGTCGAGCGCGTGGACGCCAAGATGCTGCGGCGTCTGGCCCGGGACTCACGGGCCGCCCTCGCCCTGCACGAGGCCGGCGCCCACTCCTACCTGGCGCTGCCGCTGGTGGCCCGGGGCAAGGTGCTCGGCACGCTCTCGCTGTACCGCACGGTCAACGAGCGCCCCTTCGACGACCGGGACCAGGTGCTCGCGTCGGAACTCGCCGCCCGCGCCGCGATCTGCATAGACAACGCCCGCCTCTACGGCCGTGAGCGCGGCACCGCCCTCACCCTGCAGCGCAGCCTGCTGCCGAGCACGCCCGCCCAGCGGGAGGGGCTGGACATCGCCGCCCGCTACCGCCCCGCCCTCAGCGAGGTCGGCGGCGACTGGTACGACGTGCTGCCGCTGGGCCCGGGGCGCACCGGGCTGGTCGTCGGGGACGTCATGGGCAAGGGCGTCCAGGCCGCGGCGATCATGGGGCAGCTGAGCACGGCGACGCGGGCGCTGGCCCGGCTGGACCTGCCGCCCGCCGAGCTGCTGCGGCACCTCGACGACATCGCCGGCTCCCTCGGCGACGCGATCGCCACGTGCGTGTACGCGGTGTGCGACCTGCGGCGCGGCACCTGCGAGCTGTCCAGCGCCGGGCATCTGCCGCCGGTGCTCGCCCGGGCGGACGGGGGTGCCGAGCTCGTCGACGTGCCGGGCGGGGTCCCGCTCGGGGTCGGTGGCGTGGAGTTCGGCACGGTGGAGGTGGAACTCGCCCCGGGCTCCCTGCTCGCCCTGTACACGGACGGGCTGGTCGAGAACCGCGGGGAGCCGATCGACACCGGCCTGGACACACTGACCCGGCTGCTCCAGAACGCGGGGCCCAGCCTGCAGCGCGCCAGCGACAGGCTGCTCAGCGCGTTGAGCCCGGAGCCGGACGACGACGTCGCCCTGCTGCTGGTCCGCACCCGCGCCTGAGCGCGGGGGCCGGGACGCGAACGCGGCCGTGCCCGTCCCTTCCGGGCGGGCACGGCCGGGCCGGCTCTCACATGTCGCTCTTCTTCACGGTGCACAGGGCCCAGATGATGAACCCGGTCATCGCGATCATCACCACGGACCAGACCGGATAGGAGGGCAGGGAGAGGAAGTTGGCGATGAGGACGAGTCCGGCGATCCCCACGCCGAGGACGCGTGCCCAGGTGGAGGCCTGGAACAGCCCCACGCTGACGAGCACGGCAACCACGCCCAGGGCGAGGTGGATCCAGCCCCAGCCGGTGAGGTCGAAGGAGAAGACGTAGTTGGGGGTCGTGACGAAGACCTGGTCCTCGGCGATGGCCGAGATGCCGCGCATGATGGCGAGGATCCCGGTGAGCATGAGCATCACGGCTGCGAAGATCATCAGGCCTGCGGCGGCGGTTCCGTGCCTCGCCCTCGACGTTCCGTGCGTCGGGTGTGTAGCGGTCATCCTGCTGCCTCGATTCTGCTGCGTCCGGCGCGGTCAGCGACCGGAGGTGGGGGTACCGGCGGCCGAGGTGCCCGAGGCTCCGGAGCCACTGAGCACCAGCTCCTTCGCCCTGCGGAACTCCTCGTCCGTGATGTCGCCGCGGGAACGGATCTCGGACAGCCTGACGAGCTCGTCGACGCTGCTGGACCGGTCCTCGCCGCCCCGGGCGGTCTCCCTGATGTAGCTGTCGAAGGCCTGCTGCTGGGCACGGGCCCGGTCCGTCTCCCGACGGCCCATGTTCCGGCCGCGGGCGAGGACGTAGACGAACACGCCCAGGAAGGGCAGCAGGACGCAGAAGACCAGCCAGCCGGCCTTGGCCCCGCCGCTCAGGGAATCGTCGCGGAAGATGTCGAGGACCACCCGGAAGAGCAGGACGAACCACATGATCCAGAGGAAGAACCACAGCACCGACCAGAAGGCGCTCAGCAGCGGAAAGTCGTACGCCAGGTAGTTCTGCGCGCTCATGTCGGTCCTCCGTCCCGGGTGCACGCCCGGCAGTCGTCCCCGTCGGCACCAGCGTGCCCGGGGCCGGAGCCGGGCTGCCTCACCCGTGGCGGGTGATCCGTACGGGGCGTCCGGACGCTGAGGTGGTAGGGCAGGCCTTGTGGGGCGCCCCGGCACGGGGCGGGACCGAGACCGAGAGGCGCGATGGACGATCCAGCGGAGGTTCCCGACCGGCGGCGGCCGGGGCGTCGCCGGCGGGCGGCGGCCACGGCCCTCCTGCGCGCCGCGCTCATCGCGGCCGGGCTCGTCACGGTCTACTACGTGCTGCCCCTGGACGGGCGCGGCACGAACGGCGATTCGGTGCTGCTGGCCTGCGGTCTGCTGCTGGTGGTCGTGGTCTTCTGGTGGGAGGTGCGGGCCATCGTGACCTCGCCCTACCCCCGCCTGAAGGCCATCGAGACCCTGGCCACGACGCTGGCACTGTTCCTGCTGCTCTTCGCGGGCTCCTACTTCCTGCTGGAGCACACGACCCCCGGCTCGTTCAGTGAGCCGTTGACCAAGACGGACTCCCTGTACTTCACGCTGACCACGTTCACCACCGTCGGCTACGGCGACATCACGGCCCGCTCCCAGACCGGGCGGGTGCTGACGATGATTCAGATGGCGGGCGGGCTGCTGCTGGTGGGCGTGGCGGCAAAGATCCTCGCCGGCGCGGTGCAGGCGGGGCTGCGCCGGCAGGGCCGGGAGCCCTCGGACGACATCCCCTCGCGGCCGGAGCGCTGAGCCATGACCGTACCGAGTCCCTTCACCACCTTCATGTCACCGGCCGAGCGGGCCACCGCGGGCCGCGACGCCCGGCGGCGGGTGCCGCGTTCCTCCCACGCCGGGTTCGAGGCCGGGCCCGACCGGTTCGACCCCGTCGAGGTGGTGGAGCGCCAGTCCGCCACCCGCGTCCAGGAGTTGGTGCCGATCCGGTACGGCCGCATGCTCGAGTCCCCGTTCCGCTTCTACCGCGGCGCGGCGGCGATCATGGCGGCGGACCTCGGGGCCCACACGGGCACCGGGCTGCGGGTGCAGCTGTGCGGGGACGCCCACCTGCTGAACTTCCGCCTGCTGGCCTCGCCGGAGCGCCATCTGGTCTTCGACATCAACGACTTCGACGAGACGCTGGCCGGGCCGTTCGAGTGGGACGTCAAACGGCTCGCGGCCAGCTTCGCCATCGCGGGGCGCGCCAACGGCTTCTCCGCGGCGGAGCAGAACAGCGCGGTGGAGACGTGCGTCAAGGCCTACCGGCGGCGGATGCGGGACTTCGCCGGGATGCGCAACCTGGACATCTGGTACGCCCAGGACGACACCGACCACATACGGGAGCTGATGGCCGCGTCGATGTCCAAGGAGGCCAGGCGCCGCGCCGCGAAGGTCACGGCGAAGGCACGGACCCGCACCCACATGCAGGCCTACGAGAAGCTCACCCGGGACACGGCCGTGGGGCGGCGGATCACACCGGACCCGCCGCTGATCACCCCGCTGCGGGACCTGCTGGAGGACGACTCGGCGCACTTCCGGGAGAAGGAGCTGCGGGCCGTCCTGGAGGGCTACGCACGCAGCCTGTCGTCCGAGCGGCGGCACTTGCTGCGCCGCTACCGCCTGGTGGACATCGCCCGCAAGGTGGTGGGGGTCGGCAGTGTCGGCACCCGCTGCTGGATCGTGCTGATGCTCGGCCGGGACGACGACGATCCGCTGCTGCTCCAGGCCAAGGAGGCGCAGGAGTCGGTCCTCGCAGCCCATTCCGGCGGCGACCGCTACGACAACCAGGGCCGGCGCGTGGTGGCCGGGCAGCGGCTGATCCAGACGACCAGCGACATCCTGCTGGGCTGGACGCACGCGGTGGGCCTCGACGGGCACGAGCGGGACTTCTACGTACGGCAGCTGCGGGACTGGAAGGGCATCGCCCAGCCGGAGACCATGGACCCCGGCCTGCTCCGGCTGTTCGCGCGGCTGTGCGGGGCGAGCCTGGCGCGGGCCCACGCCCGCTCCGGCGATCCCATCGCCATCGCCGCCTACCTGGGCGGCGGCGACCGCTTCGACCGGGCGCTGACCGTGTTCGCCCAGGAGTACGCCGACCAGAACGAACGGGACTTCGAGGCGCTGGGCGCGGCGGCACGCTCGGGCCGGATCCACGCGGCGACGGAGTGATCGCCCGGGTCATTTCGGGCCCGGTGAGGCGGGTCGGCGTCCGCCGCCGGTCCACGCGGGGCGTCTGCGCAGCACCCGCCGGCGGCACGCAGCGCCCGCACGCGACGCGCCCCCTCGTCTGCCGTCCGTTCCACCACGAGCGATGCTCGCTCCGCTCCAGGTTCGGCGCTCACCCAGGCGCGCACGCCCGGCCGTAACCACCCGCGGCGGGCGATGCGTGCCGGGGCGCGAGGGAGGTTCCCTGGGGTCCACGCACATCACCTACGGAGCCGCGCGGCCCGGCCGGGGCGGCTCGGAACAGGGGTATCGGCCATGTGCCGCTGGCTCGCCTACTCGGGCACTCCCGTGATCCTCGACGACGTCCTCTACCGCCCGGAGCACTCGCTGATCGACCAGAGCCTGCACGCGCGGATGGGCGTCGAGACCACCAACGGCGACGGCTTCGGCGTCGGCTGGTACGCGTGGCACCTGCGCGCCCCCGCCGTCATCCGAGACACCGGCCCGGCCTGGAGCAACCGCAACCTGCGGGAGATCGCCGACCACGTCCGCTCGCCGCTGTTCTTCGCGCATGTGCGCGCCTCGACCGGCTCGGCCGTGCAGCAGACGAACTGCCATCCGTTCCGCCACGGGCGGTGGATGTGGATGCACAACGGGGCGATCGACGGGTTCCGGGAGCTGCGCCGGGATCTCATGCTGGCCGTGGACCCGGAGCTGTTCCCGTCGATGGAGGGCACGACGGACTCGGAGGTGATGTTCCTCGTGGCGCTCACCTTCGGACTGGACGGCGATCCACCGGGTGCGGTGGCCCGTATGACGGGGCTCATCGAGCGCCTGGGCCACGAGCACGGGGTGCCGCAGCCGCTGCAGATGACGGTCGCGGTGACCGACGGGGAGCGGGTGTGGTTCTTCCGCTACTCCAGCGCGGGGAAGTCGCGGTCGCTCTACTACAGCAGCCGGGTGGAGGACGTGCGGGCCCTCCACCCCGACCTGGGATTCCTGAACCACGTCTCCGACGAGACGCGACTGGTCGTGTCGGAGCCGCTGGGCGATCTCCCCGGGGTGTGGAACGCCGTCCCGGAGAGCACCTACGGAGTCGTGCAGCCCGGCCGGGACCTGCTGCGGCACTTCGAGCCGGAGCCCGTCTGAGCCGTGCCGTGCCGTGGCTCAGCGCAGCTGCGCGGCGAACGCCTCGTAGGCCCGTTCGTCGAAGAGGACGAACCTGACCTCCTCGACCGGCGTGTCCGCCGCCCGTACGGTCTCGACGGCGATGCGGGCACCGTCGTCCAGCGGCCAGCCGTAGACACCGGTGGAGATCGCGGGGAACGCGACCGTACGGGCGCCGAGTTCCCCGGCGACGCGGAGCGACTCGCGGTAGCAGGACGCTAGGAGGCCGGAGCGGTCCTCGGTCGCGCTGAACACCGGGCCGACGGTGTGGACGACCCAGCGGGCGTCCAGGTCGCCGGCGGTGGTGGCGACCGCCTGGCCGGTGGGCAGGCCCTTGCCGAGGTGCGCCGCGCGGAGGCGTCGGCAGTCCTCCAGGATCGCGGGTCCGCCGCGGCGGTGGATCGCCCCGTCGACCCCTCCCCCGCCCAGCAGTGAGGAGTTGGCCGCGTTGACGATCGCGTCGACGCTCTCGCGGGTGATGTCACCCTGGACCAGTTCGATGGCGGTCATGTCTGCCTCAGCCGCTTCCAGACCGCTTTCGCCGCGTTGTGCCCCGACATGCCGTGCACTCCGGGGCCCGGCGGGGTCGCCGACGAGCAGATGAAGACGGCCGGGTGCGGGGTGTGGTAAGGGAACAGGGTGGCCCTGGGGCGCAGCAGCAGCTGGAGGCCGGAAGCGGCGCCGGAGGCGATGTCCCCGCCGACGTAGTTGGCGTTGCGGGCGGCGAGTTCGGGCGGGCCCGCCGTGGCGCGGGCCAGGACGCGGTCGCGGAACCCCGGGGCGAAGCGCTCCAGTTGACGCTCGATGGTGTCGGTGAGGTCGCCGGACCAGCCGTGCGGGACGTGCCCGTAAGCCCAGAAGACGTGCTTGCCGTCCGGAGCCCGGGTGGGGTCGACGACGCTCGGCTGGACCGTGATCAGGAAGGGCTTGTCGGGGGCCCTGCCTTCCCGGGAGGCCGCGCGCAGGGCGGCGCCGATCTCCGCGCTGCTCGCGCCGACCTGCACCGTGCCGGCGGCGCGGGCCTCCTTCGCGGTCCAGGGCACGGGGCCGTCGAGCGCGTAGTCCACCTTGAAGACGCCCGGCCCGTAGCGGTAGCCGTCGTAGTAGTCGCCGAAGCCGGCGATGCGGGCCAGGGCGGTGGGCGAGGTGTCGAAGACATACGCCCGGGCCGGCGGCAGATCGTCGAGGCGCTTGACCTCGTAGTCGGTGTGGACGCTGCCGCCGAGATCCTTGAAGTAGCCGGCGAGGGCGTCGGAGAGGGACTGGGAGCCGCCGCGGACTACGGGCCAGCCGCGGGCGTGCGCCGCGAGGGCGAAGACCAGGCCGATCGCGCCGGTGGCGAAGCCGCCGAGCGGTGCCATGACATGGGCCACGAGCCCGGAGAACAGGGCCTTGGCCGGTTCGTCGCGGAAGCGGCGCATCAGCAGGGTCGACGGGGGCAGCCCGGTCAGGCCGAAGCGGGCGAGGGTCACCGGGTCGCGGGGCAGCGCGGTCATCGGCAGGGACATGAAGTCCCGGGCGAGGGTGTCCCACTTGGGCAGGAAGGGCTCGATGAGCCTGCGGTACGCGCCGGCGTCGCGCGGGCCGAAGGAGGCGGCCGTCTCGCCGACCGTCCGGGCCAGGACGGCCGCCGTGCCGTCCGGGAAGGGGTGCGCCATGGGCAGCTCGGCATGCAGCCACTCCAGGCCGTACCGCTCGAGCGGCAGGGCGCGGAACGCCGGTGAGTTGATACCGAGCGGGTGGGCCGCGGAGCACGGGTCGTGCCGGAAGCCGGGGAGGGTGAGCTCCTCGGTGCGGGCACCGCCGCCCACGGTGCTCTTGGCCTCGAAGACGGCGACGGAGAAGCCGCGGCGGGCCAGCTCCACGGCCGCGGTCAGTCCGTTCGGCCCCGCACCCACTACGACGGCATCGAGCATCGACGGCACCTTCGGACCCCTTCGTCAGCCGACGGCCACTGAGGATCAGGATAGGCCCGGAGACTGACAGTCACCGGTCGCCGGTGATTTCCGGTGCGGAAGACCGCTTTGCGGCGGCCGGAATCCGCTGGTGCACACGGTGGGTAATCAACTGTGTGCTCCACGCAACGGCCTTGGGTCTATGACTCGCCCGTCAGCAGGCCCAGCACCCGGCGGGCCGTGGCGGCGTCGCGGGCGGCGGTGAAGGGCAGGGCGTTGCCGCCCGCGATACGGAACGGCTCCCCCGCGAGAGTCAGGTGGGCTCCGCCGGCCTCCTCGACCAGGAGCAGACCGGCCGCGTGGTCCCAGGCGGCCTCCCATGAGAACGCGACGGCGTCCGACTCTCCGCGGGCGATGGCAAGGTATTCCAGACCGGCCGAGCCGCACGGGCGCGGCGCCACCCCGTCGGCGCGCAGGCCGAGCAGGGCGTGCTTCTCCTCGTCCGTCGTGTAGTCGGGGTGGGAGGTGGCCACGCGCAGGTCACGGCCGGGCTCCGGCACTCCGGCGAACAGCCGCTCCCCGTCGAGGTGGGCGCCCTTGCCCCGCTGGGCGGTGGCGAGCCGGTCGCGGGCGGGCGCGTACGTCCAGGACGCGAGCAGGGTGCCGCGGTGAGCCAGCGCGACCAGGGTGCAGAACCCGGCCTCGCCGCGCACGAACTGGCGCGTCCCGTCGACCGGGTCGACGATCCAGACCGGGGCGTCGCCGCGTATCGCCCCGTACGACGCGGGATTGGCGTGGACCGCCTCCTCGCCGACCACGACCGAACCGGGCAGCAGGGCGGCCAGGGCTTCGGTCAGGTACAGCTCGGCCTTGCGGTCGGCGTCGGTCACCAGGTCGTGCGGGCCGCTCTTCTGGTCGATCTCGTGCGCCGCCAGCTGGCGCCAGCGCGGCATGATCTCGGTGGCGGCGGCCTTGCGAATGGCCTCCTCGACGTCGGAGGCGCGCTCTGCGAGAAACTCTTCGATGGTTTCGTTGATGTCGATCACTCCTCCATGACAACACGTGCCACTGACAACGCCCGCCCGCCGGATGCACTCCGGGTGGCCTCGCGATGAACAGCGGTCCGCCGGATCACCGGCCTACCGCGTACCCCTGCATCCCGCGCGGATTCGCCGCCGCCGACAGCACCCCCGTCTCCGGGTCCCGGGCGACCGCGCACAGCCGGCCCTCCGACCAGGGGCCGCCCACGGTCACGTCGTGGCCGCGGCTGCGCAGTTCCGCGACGACGGCCGGGTCGGTGCGGGACTCCACGGTCACGCTGCCCGGGCGCATGCCACGCGGATAGAAGGACCCGGGGAAGCTGTCGTTGTGCCAGTTCGGGGCGTCGATCGCGCCCTGGAGGTCGGGGCCGCCGCGCACCTCGGCGCGCAGCGCGACCGCGAGGAGGAAGTGCAGCTGCCACTGGTCCTGCTGGTCCCCGCCGGGCGTGCCGAAGGCCATGACGGGCACGCCGTCGCGCAGGGCGATCGAGGGCGTCAGGGTGGTGCGGGGGCGGCGGCCGGGGGTCAGGGAATTGGGCAGGCCTTCCTCCAGCCAGGCCATCTGGAGCCGGGTGCCGAGCGGGAAGCCGAGCTCGGGCACGACCGGGTTGGACTGCAGCCAGCCGCCGCTGGGCGTGGCCGAGACCATGTTGCCCCAGCGGTCGACGACGTCGAGGTGGCAGGTGTCGCCGCGGGTGGTCCCGTCGGCCAGGATCTCCGGCTCGCCCGGCACGGGGGACGCGGGGCTCTTGGCGACGGTCGGTTCGCCGGCGCCCACGGTGTCGTAGCCCTCCTGGGCGGCGGCCGCCACGCGCGCGTGCGCGCACAGCCGCGGGGTGCGTCCGCCGGGGCTGCCGGGCCGCAGGTCGTTCTCGGCCCGCTCGCCGACGAGGGCCCGGCGGGCGGTGTTGTACGTGTCGGACAGCAGGTCGTCGAGGGGCACGTCGGCGGCGTCGCCGTACCAGGCCTCCCGGTCGGCCATGGCCAGCTTGCAGTTCTCGACGAGGAGGTGGACGTAGTCGGCCGAGCCGTAGGGGGGCAGTTCGGGCGGGAGCAGGGCGAGTTGCTGGAGGAGGACCGGGCCCTGGCTCCAGGGGCCGGGCTTGCACACGGTCCAGCCGTTCCAGTCGTACGTCGCCGGTGTCTCGTAGGTCGCGGACCAGGTGGCGAGGTCGGCGGCCGTGAGGGTGCCGGTGTGGCGTTCTTTGCTGGTGTCCCTGGTGGGGCGGCCGGCCTGGCGGACGAGGGCGTCGGCGATGAACCCGGTGCGCCAGACCTCCCGGGCGGCCTCGATCCGCGCCTCCCTGCCGCCCGCGCCGGCGGTCTCGGCGAGCAGGCGCTTCCAGGTGGCGGCGAGTGCGGGGTTGGCGAAGAGCTCGCCGGGGCGCGGCGCCTTGCCGCCGGGCAGGTAGACCTCCGCCGACGAGGTCCACTCCGTCTCGAACAGCTCCCGCACGGTCTCGACGGTCTCGCCGACGCGCTCCACGGGCGCGTGTCCGTGCTCGGCGTAGCCGATGGCGTACTTCAGGACGTCGTCGAGGGACCGGGTGCCGTGGTCGCGCAGCAGCAGCATCCAGGCGTCGAACGCGCCCGGTACGGCGGCGGCGAGCGGCCCGGTGCCGGGGACGAGGTCAAGGCCGAGGCCCCGGTAGTGCGCGACGGTCGCGCCGGCCGGTGCGACGCCTTGCCCGCACAGCACCCGCACCTCGCCGCCGGCCGGGGCGAGCAGGATGGGCACCTCGCCGGCCGGGCCGTTGAGGTGCGGCTCGACGACGTGCAGCACGAAGGCGCCCGCCACGGCCGCGTCGTAGGCGTTGCCGCCGCTCTCCAGGACGGCCATCGCCGACTGCGAGGCGAGCCAGTGGGTGGAGGACACCATGCCGAAGGTGCCCTGGAGGGTCGGACGGGACGTGAACATTCGGCCTTCTCATCTCTCGTCGTCGTATGCGCCCAGGGGCACACCACCCGTCCCCTCCCCCTGCCCGAGGTCCGGCAAAACCTCGCAAGATCGCAGGTGAGCGGTCACTTCTCGGCAGGAACCACCCCAGCCCCGCGGCTACGGGCGCAGCTGCCGCAAACCACCCACACGACTCCCAACTGGCCGAATCCGGGCGGTGAACGGTGGGCCCCCGTCACCGTGCGGCCACGGAGCGAGTTCGCACTTCCGCACCACAGACACTCGTGTGACACTGTCGTTCCGTCCGCCGTGCGGACCCGCTCCGCACCTTCCGTCCCCCACGAGAAGGGCGCCGTGCCTTCCCTACCTCTGCCCCTCGCCCTGACCGCCCGTCTGTCCCCGGTGGTGGTGCTCGCCGCGGCGGGCTGGGCGCTGTCGTCCGGCCCGTTCGCCGCGCCGCAGGCCGCCGAGCACAAGCCGGCCGAGGAGAAGACCGAGACGCAGTCCGCGTCCGCACCGTCGACGTCGACGGTGTCGAAGGCGTACCCGGCCGCGCCCGCCCCGTGCGAGAGCGTCGCCAAGAAGACGATCGAGTCGCTGGTGCCGGGCGCCAAGACGGCCGGCAAGGAGATCCCGTCCACGGACTCGAAGCTGCGCCGCACCTGCTCCTGGAACGCGCTCAAGGGCTACGACTACCGCTGGCTCGACGTCTCCTTCGAGGTGATGGAGTCGGACGACGCCGCACAGAAGTCGTACCAGGCGCACCTCGACAAGAAGAGCGGCGGCGGGGCCGTCCCCGGCCTGGGCGACAGCGCGTACTCCGTCGTGAACCTCACCACCGAGGACAAGCAGCAGACCCGCGAGGGCGTCGTGATCGCCCGTGCCTCCAACGCACTGGTGACGATCACCTACAACGGCAGCGACTTCGAGTCGAAGGAGGCGCCCAGCACGGACACCATCAACAAGGGCGCCATCAAGGCCGCGAAGGAAGCGGTGGCCGCGCTGGAGAGCGACAAGGGCTGAGCGCCCTCCAGCGCACCGCCTTGCCTCACACGGTGTTCCGGCCCCTCAGGGCCATCAGCACCAGGTACAGGACCATCGACGTGCCCAGCCCCACCGCCCAGCCGTAGTCGGCCAGATCGGCCAGCGCCGGGATGGGACGGCCGTCGATCAGCGGCTTGAAGCTCGCGCCGCCGACGGCGAGGACGCCACCGACCGCGAAGGCGGCGACGGCCCGCCAGTTCCAGCCACCCTCGTACCAGTAGCGCCCGCCCGGGCGGTACAGGTCGGCGAGGTCGAGGCGGGAGCGGCGCAGGATCCAGTAGTCGGCGATGAGGATGCCCGCGACGGTGCCGAGCAGGCCGCCGACCAGCCCGAGCCAGGTGAAGATGTAGCCCTGCGGGTCGGAGTACAGCTTCCACGGGAAGATCAGCACACCGAGGACGCAGGTGGCGAGGGCGCCGGCCCGGAAACTGATCCTGCGGGGCGCGATGTTGGAGAAGTCGAACGCCGGGGAGACCAGGTTGGCCGCGACGTTGACGGAGAGCGTCGCCACCAGGACGGTGACCAGCGCGAAGAGCAGGCCCGCCGTGTTGTCGGTCTTGGCCGCGAGCTGCACCGGGTCCCAGATGGCCTCGCCGTAGACGGCCTGGGAGCCGGAGGTGACCATCACCGACAGGAAGGCGAAGAGCGTCATGGTGGTCGGCAGGCCGAGCGCCTGGCCCCGGGTCTGCGCCTTCTGGCTCTTGCCGTAGCGGGTGAAGTCGGGAATGTTCAGCGACAGTGTGGACCAGAAGCCGATCATGCCCATGAGGGCGGGGGCGAACAGCTTCCAGAAGTCCGCGCCCCAGCCGAGCTTGGAGGGCTGGTCGAGGAGCGGGCCGAAGCCGCCCGCCTTGTCGCTCATCCACCACAGCATCACGAACGCGCCGACGAGCACGAAGGGCGCCGCCCAGTTCTCGAAGCGGCGGATGGTCTCCATGCCCCGGTAGATGATGACGACCTGCAGCGCCCAGAAGATCGCGAACGACAGCCACATGGTCCAGGCGTAGCCGCCGACCTTCGCCGCGTCCGTCCAGCCGGTGCCGATGAGCTTGCCGGCCAGGAAGTAGATGGCCTCGCCGCCGATCCAGGTCTGGATGCCGAACCAGCCGCACGCCACCAACGCCCGTACGACAGCGGGCAGGTTGGCGCCGCGGATGCCGAATGAGGCCCGGGCGAAGACCGGGAAGGGTATGCCGTACTTGGGTCCGGCGTGGCCGGTGAGCAGCATCGGTATCAGCACGATGACGTTGGCCAGGGCGATGGTGAGCACCGCCTGCTTCCAGTCCATGCCGACGGCGATGAGCCCGGAGGCCAGGGTCCAGGAGGCCGTGTTGTGAGCCATGCCGACCCACAGCGCGGAGAAGTTGTAGGTGGTCCAGGTGCGCTTCTCGACCGGGACCGGCAGCAGGTCCTCGTTGGCGTAGGGGCCGGTCGGTGCGGGGGCGCCCGGGGCGATCTCCACCCGGCCGTCGGCGAGGGTGACTTGGGTGGGCGACGGTGGGGCCGTGGGAGCGGTATCGGTCATGGGCCGGGCCAATCAGGGGAGGTGGGACGGGAAAGGC